>DASWHT010000290.1:0-3991 GCA_036398075.1 Binatia bacterium
CGATGTCGGCGCCGTTTTCATGACCGGCGGCTCTTCGTTCGTGCCGGCAATCCGCAGGATCTTCGCGCAAAAGTTCGGCGACGAAGTTGCCATGAAAAACGGCGACGAATTCACCTCGGTGGCCATGGGGTTGGCGATCAAGGCCGCGGAAATCTTCGGAACTTAATAGATCGATGAGAATCGGGCCGGGAAACCTGTAGCCGGTTCCCGACCCGATGTCGAGGCGGACGTGGTTATTTCTTCCCCTTCTCGGCCTTCTTTTTCTCGGGTTGGGCGATGACAAATGGCGCGTGGGCAAGAACATCGCCATTGTCGTTCACCGCCGTTAATGTATGAGCCCCCGGACCCAGAAGCTTTGTTTCAGCGCCGAGAACCCATTCGCTGGCGAACGCGCCCTCCTCGTTTGTCATTGGCACGGGCTTCACCTGATATCGCACGTCCGACATGACCCCGCCCATTTTGATGCGCAGCCCTAATTCTTGTTTTGGCTCGAAACCCACCCCCGCGATTGTTACCTTGGCACCTTTGGTGGTGGGTATCGGGGTCGGATCGACGCGCAGGACCGGCATCTCTTTAATGTAGATCCAGCCCGCGCTTAAGTATTCGGTCGGCCCGAGAAATAGACCCGCCAGCAGTATAATGACGAATGTCATTCCCCAGATACCGGCGGAACTCGCTTGGGCCTGTTTTCTTGACACATCCATACAGCACCTCCAGGTAGTTTTTTGACACCGCAAATGAAAGTTAGTGCCGATGCCTAAGACCTTATATTTAACTTGCTTGCTTGAAGTCAAGCGTAATTAAGACGTAAGTTTTAGGATTAAATACTAATTGGAGCCCGCCAAGGCCATATGGCTTTTCTTCCTGATACCGAATGAATGTTCTACTTTTGCTCTCTTTCCGCGGCTTCAGTCTGTCGGAAGCCGTAGCGCGTGTGTCATTTTTTCTTGTAATGCGGCGGCGCCCGGGCTATGGATCACTTGGACTCCGCAGCGGGGCCGCTCACATTTCCAGGACAAGGAGAAACTGAATGGAAGCAACAGCAACCGAAAAACGGAAAACCTTGCGCCGATTGCTCCAGGAACCCAAAGCCCATATCGCGCCGAGCTGTAATGACGGCATCCAGGCAAGGCTCGTCGAGTGGCTCGGATTTCCGTTGGTGCATATTTCGGGCAGCGGCCAGCACCGCTCCCTTGGATTCGCCGACGCGGGGCTGCTCACGCTGACGGAAATGATCAACAAAGCGCGAGAGATTTCCGACGCTGTAAGTATCCCCATCGTGAGCGACGCGGAAACGGGCTACGGCAACGCGGTTAACGTCGTACGCGCCATGAGAGAGTTCGAGAAATCCGGAGTCGCGGCCGTTCACATCGAAGACCAGATGACGCCCAAGCGAGCCGGCCATGAAGGCTTCGATGTTGGCTTGGTCTCCAGAGAGGAGTTCGTCGCCAAGATCAAGGCTGCCCTGGACACGCGCCGGGATGAGAACCTGATCATCATTGCGCGGTCAGAGGCGAAGGATTCATTGCAGGAACGCATCGACCGCGTGTCGGCGTGCTGCGAAGCCGGCGCGGACGCCGTATGGTTGAGCGCGCGCACCGAAGACGAGATCAGGGCTTTTGCCAAGATCGGCAAACCAATGGTGGGGGTGCCGCCGCGCCAGGCGATGACCATCCAGCGGTGGGGTGAGCTCGGAGGGCGAGTCGGTTGCATCCCGACTGTGCTGCAGGTCGCGGCGCTCCACGGCATGCGCCAAATACTCGAAGAACTCAGGAACTCAGGCACCGACCAGCGCTATTTAAAAGAAACCCCAGGCATTGAAGACACGCGCAAATGGTACGCTAACTTGGGCAACGAGGAGCTTAAAGAACTCGAGGCGAAATACGGTTATTGACGCATGAAGTTGAAGATTGAGGATGGAGGATCGAAAATCGCCATCTTCTAACCTCCATCTTCGACCATATCGCGGACTGTTTTTCAGCAGCCAGCAAACTTGGAGGTCAATGACATGGACAACTACGTACAAAAATTATTGCCGCGTTTTCGCTACGGCGTCATCCATCCGCGCGCCAACGAGCCGGTGCAGCGCGGCCCTACATACCAGCTCTACCGCCTCATACCATTGGACGTTATGGAAATCGCCACCGGTCTGGGTTTGGAAAATTACACCGAGGAAGGCGTCGAGAAGGCCGTCAAGAATTACTGGAATTGCGTCGAAAAACTGGCGAAAGAAAAAGCTGATCTTATTATCTTCAGCGGCGCGCCGATCTCGGCGGTGTTGGGACGCCCGCGCGTGCTCGATTTACTGCAAAAGACCAAAGAGAAAACCGGCATCCCCGCCGACGCGCCGCTCGAAGCGCTAATCGCCGCCATGAAGCACCTGGGGTTGAATTCCCTCACCATCGGCAGCCGCTGGGCGGATAAGGTCAACGACGCCATCGTTCGCTATCTTGAGGCCGGCGGCATAAAGGTCGCCAGCATTACGAAGCGCAACCAGTGGGCCGCGGAAGCCTTCGCCATGACGCTCGAAGAAGGATTGAATTTAGCTCTCGAAGTCGGGCGCGAGGCGGCCCGGCTCGCACCTGAAGCGGATGGCATTTCAGTGCCCGGCGGCGCGGCCATGAGCATTCATGTCATTCCCGCGCTTGAAGAAGAGTTCGGTAAACCCACGTTCACCAACATGAGCGCTGAAGTCTGGAACGACCTGGTGCGTCCAGGCATTATTCCACCTGTGGAAGGTTGGGGTTGTTTGCTCGCCAATAAGAAAAAGCCGTAGTCACCTGCCGAAATAAAACCTTAGGTGCGGGATGCGCAGCGAGTGCCTGCTCGCAATCGAGGATTGAGGATGGAGGATCGACGACCGCTATCCTCTATCTTCCATCTTCGATCCTCGCCTTTCAGGCGGCCTTCTGATTGGGCCCGTGCTTACGCCAGCGCAGCAGCCGGCGCTCGAGCGCTTCCGCGCATATAAAAAGCAGCAGCACAAAGGTCATAATGAGAAAGATGAGCCCCATGGTCAGCGCAGCATTATAGGTGCTCTGGGCAAACTGAAGCAGATAGCCAAGACCACGGGTGGCGGCAACAAACTCGCCAACGACGGCTCCCGTAAACGCAAAACCAACGGCAACCTTGAGACTGCCGAGGACCCACGCCGTTACCGAGGGTATATAAACCTCCCGGAGCAAAATCATACGCCCGCCGCCGAGCGTGCGGACTCGGTCTACCAGCAGCTGGTTTACATCCTTTATACCGCTGTAGACGGCAAAAAATATCAGCACCGCCACCAATACCACCGCGAGCGCGACTTTAGAGGGAAGCTCGATGCCGAGCCAGATTACGAATAGCGGCGCCATAATGACCCGCGGGATAGCGTTCAGAATCATCATGACGGGCTCGAGAACATCGGCGACGATCGGTATTAATGCAGCGGCAAAACCAAGTAATATCCCGAGCGCCAGACCGAATACCAGGCCGGCGAGCGCGGCGGTGAAGGTAACTTCCAGGTGGCTGAAGATCGTGCCCTCGATAAACAGCGTGACGACGACTCGTAAGATTTCGCTCGGCGCCGGCGCGTAAAAGGGATTGATGACTCCGGTCCGCGATAACACCTCCCAGACAAAAGTAAGGAACAGCAGCGAGATAAGCCTCCGCACCCACAGCTTTTCTACATAGGTTCTCATATCGCGGCCTCAACTTGCGGCGCGCCCATCCCGTCAGACATGTCTTTCCAAAGTCGCTCAAGAAGCGGCGCGAAACTAGGATGTCTGCGGCAGGCGAAAATATCCCGCGGGCGGGGAATCGACACTTCATACGTGGTTTGGACTCGCGCCCTTGGCCCCTGCGAAAGCAGATATACAGTGTCGGAAACTGTTATCGCCTCCTCGAGGTCATGGGTCACCAAGAGCACGCTCAGATGCTCGCGCTCCACCCAGTTTAAAAGTTCCTGCGTGATGCGCGTCCGCACGATCGCATCGAGCGAGGCAAAGGGTGC
>DASWHT010000291.1:0-7248 GCA_036398075.1 Binatia bacterium
AAAGACACGTTCACGATTGTCATCGTGACTCACAATATGCAGCAAGCGGCCCGCGTTTCGGATTTCACGGCTTTTTTCTATCTCGGCGAATTGATAGAGTTCGGAGAGACCGGAACGCTTTTCACCGCGCCGGTCCAGCGCCAGACGGAAGACTACATCACCGGCCGCTTCGGATGACGGAGGAAGCCATGCCCACCGAACATACGGACAAAAGATACGAAGAAGAGCTCAGCAAGCTGCGCGAAGAAATCCTGTACATGGGCGGGATGATCGAAGACCAGATTCAGAAGTCGATCAAGTCTCTGGTCGAGCGGGATTCGAAGCTGGCCGAACTGATTATCGAGCGGGATCACGAAGTGAACCGTCTCGACGTCGATATCGACGACATATGCGTCCGCCTTTTAGCTTTGCATCAACCGGCCGGACGGGATCTCCGATTCATCACCACCGGACTAAAGATTACCACCGATCTGGAGCGTATCGGCGATATGGCGGTGAATATCTGCGAGCGCGCCCTGGAGCTGAACCTGGAACCGCAGTTGAAACCCTACATCGACATCCCGCGCATGGCGCGCGTAGCGCAGCGCATGATCCGCGAAAGCCTCGATGCTTTCGTGCGCGAGGACACCGAGCTGGCGCTCAAAGTCTGCAAGGACGACGAAGAGGTCGATCAATTGAACAGCCAGATCTTTCGCGAAGTCGTGACTTTCATGATCGACGACCCGCACACCATCAACCGGGCGATCAAGATCAGTTCGATCTCGAAGTACCTCGAGCGCATCGCCGATCACGCGACGAATATCGCCGAAATGGTCATTTTCATGGTCAAGGGTAAAAGCATTCGCCATCTCAAGGAGCTTCCGCCCACCGTATAATTTTTTCGCTGTTCCGGGTTTTACTGTGTAGGAGCATTCACCACACAGACCCAGCGCGGCAAAGCGGCATCCAAACTTGAGCTAGAAAAGAAAAAATATTCACCACCAAGGACACGAAGATCACGAAGTTTAAGAGTCTAAATATCCGAACCCTTCGTGTCCTTCGTGCCTTCGTGGTGAACAAAAACGTCCGGCCGGCTGGTACAGCATTGGCTAGGTTACTCAGACGAAAACCTGAAGATTCGATGTTTTAATATATGGCCAATCCAACGATTCTCGTCGTCGAAGACGAGCCTGATATTCGCAAACTCCTCCAATACAATCTCGTCCAAGAGCGCTACAAGGTGATCGAGGCCGAAGATAGCGAGCAAGCTCTAAAACTACTCCAGCGCGCCAAACCTAATCTGATAATTCTCGATCTCATGCTTCCCGGTATGTCCGGAATGGAGCTTTGCAAGCTCTTGCGCGACCGCCAGGACACGGCGCACCTGCCGATCCTTATGCTCACCGCCAAGGCTGGCGAGGCCGACAAGGTCATCGGCCTGGAGATGGGCGCAGATGACTACCTGGCGAAACCCTTCAGCCCGCGCGAAATGGTGGCGCGGGTGCGCGCGATACTCAGGCGGGCGGAAAGCGCCGCGGCCGCGGATAGCCCGCCGTCGTACGAAAAAGGGCCGCTGCGCATCGATTTCACGACCTACGAGGTTTTCGCTCGAGGGAAAACCATCAAGCTAACGCTCAAGGAGTTTGAACTCTTGCGCTTTCTGGCGCAAAATCCCAACCGGGTGCTGAGCCGCGACCAACTGCTCGACCGGGTTTGGGGTGGCGAGACCTACGTGACGCCCCGGACCGTCGACGTCCATATTCGGCGCTTGCGCAAGGCGATCGAAAAGGACGACAGCCATCCCAAATGGATTTTGACCCTCCGAGGGGTGGGCTACAAATTCGATGAAAAGGCTCTGGAACAGTAGCCTCATATTCAAGTTCTTTCTTAGCTATCTCGCCATCATCGCGCTGCTTTTCGCGGGCTTTTACTTTTATTCAGAGGCGCTTCTTAAAGACCTTTATATCTCCTCGCTGGGGGCGCGCATGGAGCGTGAATCGCGCCTGCTCGCCAGAGCACTGCCCTTCGAACTGGAGGGTGCCCCGCTAGATGTCCTCACCCGGAGCCTGTCCGACGAATTAGGCGCGCGCATAACGATCGTCGCGCTGGACGGCCGAGTGCTCGGCGATTCCGCAGAATCTGCCGAAGGCATGGAGAACCATGCCGGCCGGCCCGAAATCGTCGAGGCGCTGGCCAAGGGAAGTGGCTCCGCGATACGCCACAGCACCACCGTCGGGTACGATCTCTTCTATCGCGCAATTCTTCAAAACGAAGGAAGCCGAAAGAGAATCGTCCGGCTCGCTTTTCCCCTGGCCGATACAGAAAAACGCACGAGCGCGCTGGGGCGCGCTTTGTTAATGGGCTTGCTCACTGCCTCCGCCCTTGCCTTACTGATTGCCTATATCTTTTTCCGCCATTTTGGCCTGCGCTTGGGGCGGCTGGTGGAATTCTCGCGCCAGGTCGCCGGTGGCACGATTCCCCATGATTTTTTCTCCACCACGGGACGCGATGAAATCAATCTCCTGGAGCGGCACTTGAACGAGATGGGTCGCAAGCTACGGGACCACATTCAACAAATCGTCGCCGAAAAGGAAAAGGCGGACTCGATCCTGCGCTGCATGATCGAGAGCGTGCTGGTGCTCGACCCCAAAGGACGGGTATTAGTCATCAACGAACAGGCGAAACGGATGTTTCAAGTCCCAGCCGGTCGTGACGTCCAGGGCGCCTCCATCGCCGAACTCTCCCGCCACCCCGAAATGCTGGCGGTCATGCGTGAGGCGCTCGAAGTCGAATTCGCCAACCGGGGCTATGCCAAGGAAGTCGAACTGGACGAGGGCCGCTGGGTCAGCGTCAACGCCGTAAGTCTAAAGGACGGCGCCCAGCAGGTATCCGGTTCGATCCTCGTGTTTCACGACATCAGCGAGATCAAGCGGTTGGAGATGGTGCGTTCGGACTTAGTCGCCAACGTATCCCATGAGTTGCGCACGCCCCTCACTGCCATCCGCGGTTATGTCGAAACGCTGCTCCGAACTCCGCCGGACGATCCCGCCGACACGCGCCATTTTCTCGGCGTCATCGAGCGCAATACCGAACGGCTCAGCCGCCTGACTGAAGACCTATTGACCTTGTCCGATTTGGAATCAGGAAAATTGCCGCTGGCGCGGCGACCGGTGGATATCGCCCAGCTAGCACAGCGCGTGCTGGAGGTTTTCTGGAACCAGGCAAATGCGAAAAATCTCGAACTCAACAAACAGATCGAACCCGGATTGCCGCCGCTGCTCGGCGACTTCGACCGGCTCCAGCAATTGTTCATCAATTTGATCGATAACGCGGTCAAATACACGCCATCCGGCGGCAAGGTCGCGTTAAAGGCCGCGAAGACCCCGGCCGCCCCTGGCGCGCCGTTAATGGTTCAACTATCGGTGAGCGATACCGGCTCTGGCATTCCCGCAAATGATATTCCCAGGCTCACCGAGAGATTTTACCGCGTCGACAAGGCGCGCTCCCGCGAGCTTGGCGGCACCGGCCTTGGGCTCGCCATAGTGAAACATATTATCCAGGCGCACCAGGGCAAACTCAAGATCGAGAGCGTCATGCAAAAGGGAACCACGGTGCATGTTCAATTGCCGGCGGTCCAACAAGAAACAGATCACAAAAATATTTTGTTCCTGTGCACCGGCAACTCCTGCCGCAGCCAGATGGCCGAAGGATTCGCGCGCCGCCTGGCCGTAAACGGCCACCGCATCTACAGCGCGGGAACGGAGCCGAAACCGGTCCATCCGCTGGCCGTCGAGGTGATGAAAGAAGCGGGCATCGACATTTCCAATCAAAGCTCAAAAGGATTGGACGCAGTCCCGCTCGACAGTGTCGATCTGCTCATCACGCTTTGCGGCGACGCGGCGGCGACCTGCCCTGCTGTTCCGGCAGAGGCGAGGCATGATCACTGGCCCTTGCCCGACCCGGCGCTGGCGCGCGGCGATGAGGAATATATCCTCAAAGTTTTTCGCGACGTCCGCGACGCCATTCGCGCCCGCGTCGAAGGCTTGCTCATCGCCCTCGCCAACAAAGGTTCGTAACATTACCGTAACATTCCCTTAACATTGCTTGCGGCAAGTTCTCCAAGCTGCTATGTAAAAGCCTCTCCTCTTTTACGAAAGGCTTCGGTTCAATGTTCAATTTCTCCCCCCATAGGGAAAAATTTTTCGACCTTTTCAAACAGTCCGCGGAAAACGCCCTCGCCGGCGCCAAAGCCCTAAAGGAAATGTTCGAGCGCTATGACAATCCGCCAGAGTCATGGAAAAAGCTCAAAGACCTTGAACATGAAGGCGACCGGCTCACCCATCGGACGATCCGGAGCCTGAACCAGACCTTTTTAACCCCCATCGACGCGGAAGATATTCACGCGCTGACGACGGCTTTGGATAACGTGATGGACGCCATCGAGGCCGGCGCGTCGCGCATGGTCCTGTTCAAAATAGATCGGCCCACTGCGGCGGCCCTGGAGTTGTCCGAGATCATCGTTACGGCCACCGAACAACTCGTCAAGGCCGTGTCGCATATGCCGCGCCTGGACGACATCGACGAGTATTGCATCGAGATCAATCGCCTGGAAAATGCCGCGGACGACATCTACCGCAAAGCCATCGGCAATCTTTTTGGCGACGGCACCTCGCCGATGGAGGTCATCAAGTGGCTCGACATCTATGAGATCCTCGAATCCACCACCGATCGTTGCGAAGACGTCGCCAATATCCTCGAGAGCATCGGCCTGAAAAATTCCTGATCGCCTCGCTTTTCCAATGTTCGACGCAAGCTGGCCGCTCATTTTTGTCCTGGGACTCATCCTGGCCGCTGAATTCGTCAACGGCTGGACCGACTCCCCCAACGCCATCGCGACGGTGGTCTCGACGCGCGTGCTATCGCCCTATCAGGCGGTCATTATGGCGACAATTTTAAATGCGCTGGGCGCCATGTCCGGTACTGCGGTGGCGGCAACCATCGGCAAGGACATAGTTCGGCCTGACATTATCAATCTGGCCACGGTGGGCGCAGCGATGGTGGGGATCATTTTTTGGAGTACTGTGGCGTGGTATTTTGGAATGCCGACAAGCGAGAGTCATGCCCTGATCGCCGGATTGACCGGCGCGGCTCTCGCCACGGCCGGACCGGAGAGCCTGGTTGCCGCCGGGTGGAACAAAGTTCTCATCGGCCTGCTGTTCTCCACCTTTTTGGGTTTTTTTGGCGGCCTATTCCTGATGGGCTTGCTTTACCGCGGCCTGGCCCACACCAGGCCCGGAACGGTCCGGAAGATTTTCGGCCGATTACAGATTGTCTCCGCCGCATTCATGGCTTTTAGCCACGGCTCCAACGATGGGCAGAAATTCATCGGCGTGTTCACGCTATCGCTACTCTTGGGCGGGATCATACCGGAATTCAAAGTGCCCATTTGGGTCATCATAATGTGCGCCGCCACGATGGGGATTGGCACCGCCATCGGCGGCTGGCGCATCGTCAAGACCATGGGGCTGCGCCTCACCAAACTGGAGCCCGTGCACGGCTTTGCCGCCGAGACCAGCGCGGCCATGACCATCGAGCTGGCCACCCGGCTCGGCATTCCCTTGAGCACGACTCACACCATCAACACGTCCATCATCGGCGTGGGCGCAACGCGGCGCCTATCCGCGGTGCGCTGGGGCGTAACTCTCGAAATCGTCGCCGCCTGGATCCTGACTTTTCCGATCTGTGGCGCCATCGGCTGGCTCGCAGCCAAGCTGTTCTTACTCTTGAGTTAGACCGGACTTCGGTCCGCTCGCGCGTCGACCTTCAAGGTTCATCGTCTCAACGGGATAAAGGGGTCGTGAGCCTGGCTCACCCAAATTACCTGCCCAATAACGCAATACGAAAGCCGGACACTGAATTATGACACGGAATTGTCAAAGACTTTCTAGGGCTCTCCGAAGCATCTCGTCGCGTTGTCCCACAGCATTTTTCCCATGACCTCGTCGCCCAGGGATTTCCACGCCAGCACCTTGTTTGTGGATTCGGGAAAGCGGGATTCCGCGTGGGGGTAATCGGACGAATACATTAAGATGCCGTCGCCAAGGAAGTCGGTGACCATTCGGGCCATCTGCTCGCCTTCGTGGATCACGACGCTGGCGAAGAAGCGCCCACTGGTCATGTATTCGCTGGGCTTGCGAGCCAGATTGTCCGGCAGGGCGTAAGACATATAGACGCATTGATCGTCCATACGCGCTCCCCAGAACGGCAGCCAGCCAAAGCCGGATTCGAGGATGCAGTAGCGAATGTCAGGGTACCGATCCATGATTCCCGCGCCGAAAAATGCGCTCACTGCTCTCATCGCGCCCCACGGGTGCGAGGCGGTCCGGCCGATGAACGGGTTGTCCCAGAGATCGCGGTACCCGGGATAGCCGGAGGTGAAGCTGTGATGCGCCACACAGAGCCCTTCGTCGTTGGCCGCGGCCCAGATCGGCTCCAGGTCCGGGTGGTCGATGGGAACCCCCTCAGCCAGGTTGGGATGGATGCCCGCGGCCCATGGCGCGCGCGCCCATGCTTTGATTTCTTCCACCGACGCCTCGACCGCACTGCTGCTCACCACAATGAGCGACTTCAGGCGGTGCGGGTGCTTGCTGCAGAAGTCATTGGTAAAGCGGTGGTTGGCCCGGATAAACCCGATCTCAACCTCGACGTCGTCCGAGGCCGGGGGTAGTCCGGGAAGCATGAGTTGGACGTCCACACCCTCCTCGTCCATATCCCGAATGCGCGCTTCAACGTCGTAATCAGAACCGCCGGGCGTCGGAAAGCGGCTACCCATAAACTTTGGGAAATGAGGCTCGATATGCTCCCTGGGACCCGCTTCCCCTAATATACGCAGGCGCTCCTCACGCCAGCCGGCTCTTTTCTTAAACTGGTAACGGTGGCGGTGCGGGGGTTGCAAAATCTCGCCGGCCCAGCCGACGCGAAAGGGAACCTTGCAGCTCTCCCACTCGGGCAGCCGCGTGCGCATGGCGGCATCGAAGTAGGGCTCCAACGTTTCGGCCAGGGGATTGAGGTGCGTGTCCGAATCAAAAATCTTAAAACCGCGGCGCATTCCTGCTCCTTCCTTGCGTCATCGCAACGAGTGTGAGGCTATCCATAACACGACCATCGGCGCTCGTGAACATTGGTGATGCCTTTCCTACTTGAACCTTGAACTTTGAACCGCCGGGACTATTGGAACGAGTTGTCGAATTTAGCTCGCGTCAATTTCCG
>DASWHT010000292.1:0-4572 GCA_036398075.1 Binatia bacterium
GAAAACCCTCGGCCCGGGCACAGAACCGAGGCGGTGCGGCCGACTATGACTCGGCTATTGATCCTCACAACCCTTTTGGGCGTTCTAAACGCGCTGCCTCCGGTTGCGATCTGGACGACGTCAAACAATGCGCTGGCTGACACTACGTCGGATCGGCCACCCTCAAAACAGCAATTGCCAACCCCGCAGAGGTTGCTGAGACCGGAAATCCCCCAACAACGACTACAGCAAAGCGTGCCGGCAGTACCGAATACTCAAACTGATTCTCCCCTGAGACAACAATTGCCAACCCCGCAGAGGCTGCTGAGACCGGAGTTCATCCCACCAAGAGGGCAGCAGACAGGATCGGCAGCACCAAAAGCTGAAATCAATCCGCCGCGGCAAGTGGTAACGCAGGGTCAGCCGGCCATATTCGACAGCAAGTCGATTGCCGATCCGGAGATGCCAATTACCGTTCATCGATGGAGCGGTCCGAGCGGCCAAACCTCGAATAGACAACGCTTCGTCGTCGATACCACGAATCTCAAACCAGCCACTTATCCGGTCACTCTCACCGTCCGCGATCGGCAGCAGCGGCAAGATCTGGATCGCGCCATGTTAGTCGTGGAAGCAAAACCGCGGGACGACGTTGGTACGGATACCCGGCCCCCGGTGGCGAGGATTAGGCCCGATCGCAGTCGGGTGAATCAGGGGACGCCCGTGAGATTTTTCAGCACCTCGTATCACCCCGATAGCAAAAGAAAAATCATCCGCACCCTATGGCAAACCTCATGGGGACAAAAGGCCTCGGGAGACTACATCGATATCGACACGCACGGACTCAATCCCGGCGAATACAGCGTCGCTCTCAATGTCATCGATGATGGCCGAGCCTCTGATGCCGCGAAGGCAATCCTGGTAATCGAAGCGGCGAAAGCGCTCATGCCCCCCGTAGCGATAATCACTCCCGATCATAGGAGTGTAGATCAAGGTGGGCGCGTGAATTTTGCCGATGCCTCCTATCACCCGAATAGGGAGACGAGAATCGTGAGCCGGCGCTGGAACACTCAATGGGGACAAACACATGGGGAAAATACCCTGAACGTCGATACCGCGCCACTTCCGCCTGGAACTTACTGGATAACCCTCGAAGTCGTTGATCAACATAAAAAAACGGATCGCGCTAGAGCCGCTCTCGAAATTTTGCGGGCCGCGCAGCCGCCGCAGCCGCCCATGGCTCGAATCACGCCCAGGCGAATCGAAGTTCAACAGCGCGAACCGGCGCGTTTCGATGGCAGCCGATCAACCGATGCCGACGGTAAAATTCGCGCCTGGACCTGGAGCCTCAACAGCAAAGCCATCGATCAAAAGCCATCGGCTCAAATCGACACACATGGACTCAGCCCCGGCGAATACCGAGTTCGTCTGGAAGTTAAGGACGACCGGGGTCTCACCGCGCGCGACGAGGCGCTGCTCATCGTCGTCGAACCGGCGCGGGACGTCGATGCCGCAATTGTCCAGCTCGATGTGTGGCCGGCGCCGGTAGCGCCGAATCGGGAAGTCCAGATTCGCGCCATGGTGGCCAACCGGGGCAAAGATGCGCTCAGCAATGTGCCGGTCAGGTTTGAGACCGGTGCAGCGCGGATTGCGGAGAAAACACTTGCGTCACTTGCCGGCGGAGAGACGCAGGAAGTTACCGCCATCTGGATTCCCAAATCCGGCGGGACACAGTCCATCATTGCCACCGTCAATCCCGACAATCAGCCGCCCGAATCCAACAGGGCAAACAATGTCCGCCGCCGCTCCATTGTGGTGCTCACGGCGCCGGTCGTCAAAATCGCGCCGAGTCCTCTGGAAGTCCGCCAAGGCGACTCGGCGAAATTCACTGGACAGGCCACCTTTCCCGGACAACAAGGCGGCCGAGAGGTGAAATATTTCTGGCGCGGTCCGGGCAATCGCACTGGGCAAGGCGCGGAATTTCAGCTCAACACGATTGACCTATCGCCGGGGGATCACAAAATCGTTCTCGAAATTTCCGACAGCAGCGGATTCAAAGCCACTACTAATACAACATTGACGGTGCGCGGCGCGAAGGCCGAAGTATGGCTCGCCGCCGATATCCAGAGTCCTGAGACCGGCGGGGACGTCAAATTCACCGCCGGCACCCGGCCTGCGTTGAAACAAGTACAGTACAAATTCATTTTCGGCGACGACAAACAGTCCGAGTGGAGCGCCGGCGCCGAAGCAGTCCATCGCTACGAGAAGTCGGGAGATTATACCGCGCGATTGCTGGCGCGAAGAAGCGGTGTGGATCTCGGTGAAACAGCTATCGGTATCAGTGTAAAAGACATCGCCTATGCGGTCTCATTAAGAGCTGAAACGGAATCCGTGCGCGCCGGCGATCCCCTGGCATTTATCGCGAACGTCGAACCACCCGCCGATGACATCGAGTATCGCTTCCGGTTCGGCGATGGCCGGGATTCAGGTTGGACGCGCAGCCCCACGGCGTCTCATTCCTACTCGGGAGACGGCGCTTTCACGGCGACCGTCGAGGCTCGGATTCGCGGCTCCCGAACCATCCCCGGCCCTGTCATTCGCGTGAGTGTTTCAACGCCGCCGCGGCTTCCATGGTTTTGGCTTGGCGCCGGCCTCGCCGCTCTTGCGGCGGCAAGCGCGGCTTACATGCGAAAAACTCGGCTCGTTCGAATCGACGGTAGTTTTTCCATCGTGCCCCAATTGAATCTTGAACACCTTCACGTCGAGGCCCAGGGCAAGTTGAATTCCGGCTGCGCGATCAGCTTGCGAGCGGTGCGCGGGCAAAGCCGGTTTGATATCGAAGCCTCGGGACCGCTCGTCAACAGCCAAAACGGATGAGGTTGATATGTCAAGCAGCACGCTCAACGATTTTTTCGGCATCTCGGTGAAAGGATTTTGGGACGATATTCTTGGCAAGCTCCAAAGCGGCGGCTCCTTGTCCGAACTCAAAGGAAGAGTGATCGATCAGATGACGCCGGAGCACTGGCCCAACGTCGCTGCCGGACTCGGCGATAAGGTCAGTGAACTCTTCGACGTGGACGTCGGTTGGCTGCTCGTGTCCGCCTGGCGCAAGTACGGCGAGCTGAGAGAATACGCCGATGCGAAAAAGCATTCACCCAATGAAAGCACACTGGTACCACTCGGTAAGCACACATTGAAGGTCGCCTACTCGCCCTATCTCGAAGTATTGTTCAACGGGCGGCCGCTCGGCAAAGTAGTCTTCGATGTTACACTGTCTTTAGATTTAGAAGGCTTTGTCCTGACGATTCAGAACGGAAAAATCATGAAAGTGCGCACCGGAACCTGCCAGGGCAGCGGCAAGATCGAGTACCACGATCACACGCTCTTAAAAAAGGCTCTCAGCAAGTTTTCATTGCCCGGCACCATCGAGTTTAAGGAAGGCATCAGCCTGGGACGCGGTGACGAACCGTGAGGTCGCCGTCTATCGCCGCATCTCGATCTTTTTGCCAGCGGGTTGCTGCAAAACGGTGCTTCATGCTTCGAGAGCCTCAGCATGAACGGAGCGTGCTCGATCATTTCAAATCTCTCTCCGTTCGTCGTGAGACTGTCGAACCATGAACGGACTTCTGAAACAGTAGTACTAGAGCCGTAACACAATCAACTTTAGGAGAGAATCTGGGGGGCCGCAGAGTAATATTCTTTGCTTTCATACATCCTACTTTATAGCTTCGCCCGCCGCCCCTGGCCGAAAAGAATTTTCTTCGCTTCCTCGCTCATCCCTCTGGCATCGGGATTGACCTTGCGCGCCGCCTCATAGGCCCGCTTGACGGCGTCGCGCTTTTGAATGGTTTCGAACCAGCGCTTGAGATCGGGAAAATCGTTTAGATCCTGGCCCTGCCGCTCGTGTAAGACGATCCAGGGATAACACGCCATGTCGGCGATGGAATAATCGCCGGCGACAAACTCGCGGTCCGCGAGCCGTTCGTCGAGTATGCCGTAGAGCCGCTCGGTTTCCTTCGTGTAGCGCTCGATGGCGTAGGTAATTTTCTCGGCGGCGTAGCCGCGGAAGTGATGGTTCTGCCCGAGCATGGGTCCGAGACCGCCCATTTGCCAGAAAAGCCATTGCATGACCTCGGCGCGCCCGCGCACGTCTCTTGGCAGAAACTTGCCGGTTTTATCGGCGAGATATTCGAGAATCGCTCCCGATTCGAAAATGCTCAGCGGCCCCTTGCCGTCGCCCGGTTCGTGATCGACGATTGCGGGAATCCGGTTGTTCGGCGATACTTTCAAAAACTCCGGCGCGAACTGCTCACCCTTGCCGATGTCTATCGGCTTGAGCGTGTAAGGCAGCCCCGTCTCCTCTAAAAAGATCGTGATCTTATGCCCATTCGGCGTAGTCCAATAATAAAGATCAATCATTCAGCCCTCCTGTGAGTCGTCTTTTCATAACCATACCAGGCTGGGCGGCTTTGCGCGACACGGTTGAACGTACCCGTCTCGCTTCAGTCCCGAGGCCTCTGAAGTTCTTTTCAGACTCAGCTTGATCTGTTAGCATTTGCGCGATTTCCGGCGATCTTATCGATCACAGACCATGCC
>DASWHT010000293.1:0-11565 GCA_036398075.1 Binatia bacterium
CTACCACGACGAGGTCCGCTTGCTGGGAACCGTTTAGGACATTGTGAACATAGTGCACCAGTCAGTCGCGCCCTATTCTCCGCGCATGCGGAGCTGATGGTCACGCCGTTGCCGGAGGATTGACTCTCTCCCTAGGGGATCGAAGTCGCACGGTCCATAGGCGTCGATGATATCGCCCTCGCTCATATCCTTAAGCATCGGCTGATCCGAAAACAGCGTATCCTCCCTGATCGCCGGAAATCTTAGATGGCAGAAGCTACCGGAAGGATCGGGCACTCTGGAAATAACGGCTTCGCCGGCCCATACGAACGATCCGCTGAGCAGGAATACTCCTGAAAAAAATATGACTAATCTGAGGTTTTTTTAGTCCGTCCATAACAGATACTCCTTTCTTTTGCGCTTCGCCTTAGGTTCTCTGCCGTCATGTGTGTTTGGACATTTGACCTCTGTTTGCCTCCAATTCCGCACTGAAGCGCAAGCTCCCAATTCGCCGCTGTTACGAAGGTTTCTTTGGGGTGCGCCTGATCAGTTAAGGAGTTGATGAGACTGGTTATAGGCAACCCTCGTGCCAGCTGTCAGTTTCACGTCGGTTTCATATAAGTTGTCGAAAAGGAGCTAAGAAGCGAACGGTCGGGTGACAGTAACAGGTATTCGTTTGAGTCCGGGGTTGACAACAATGTCTACTTGGTTCACGAGCTTGTCTTATCGGTCAGGGTTTTAGCGCGAGCGTCAATTATCCTGTTGCCCAATTGAGGGCCTTGAGCGCACGACAGCGGCAAACCTTATTTCATGAGCTTCGCCTCGGCAGCCTTATCGCTTCTTACAATCACGGTGCTTCCTGCAATGGCGCGACGTTGTAGCGCGGCGTGAAAACCGGAAAATGCTCCAAAGAGGAGGGCTATCTCACGAATAGCGGTCAATGCTGAACTGGTTATACGCTTGCTTGAAGCTTCCCAATGATGCCGCTACTGTGAAAACGTGAATAAGGGTCGCAAGATTCGACGCGCTTCGGCTCGCCCGCGGAAATATCAGTCGTTCGTAAGAAACAGCCCGTCCCCTGCGCTCGCCGGAGCCAATCTCTCGCGGCTCATCGAAAGCGGCGGCGCAAAGGCGTTGGCTAAAGTCACCCGCGCCGACTCGGCCGCCTTGTTTGGAGTTCTCGGCGGCAGTACCTATCTCAGCGACATTCTGTTCCGCCAGGGAAAAGACTGGCCAGATCTCTTTCTTCGGCAGTTGCGGACCAAGAGCAAATCCGTCGCGGTCCACCTGCGCGAACTGGAGCCTTACATAAGGAACGCCGATTCGATTGCCGGATTTTGCGCCGTCCTGCGCCGCCACAAGCAGCGCGAGTACCTGCGCATCGGCGCGCGTGATCTTTTGCCGTTGGTTACCATGGAGGAGACCGTGCGGGAGCTCACCGCGCTTGCCGAAGCGTCGCTGGAAGCGGCCTACCGGTTCTCCAGAGCGGAAGTCGAAAAGGATTACGGCGTCCTGAACGTCCCCGGCAGCACACAGCACAACCGCTTGGTTATACTCGGCATGGGTAAGCTCGGCGGCGGCGAGCTCAATTTCAGCTCCGATATCGACGTGATCTTTCTCCATGAGAGCGACGAAGGAGAAAGCGCCGGCGGGCTGAAAGGGAAAACGACGCCACGGGAGTTTTTCGCCGCCATCGGCAAGAAAATCATTCAATCCATGGGCCAGGTCACCGAAGACGGGTTTGTTTTTCGCATCGACCTCAGGCTTCGCCCCCTCGGCGCCAACGGCCCGTTGGTACAATCCGTCGGCTCCGCCATGCTCTATTATGAATCGTGGGGACAATGCTGGGAGCGCGCCGCCTTGATCAAAGCCAGGCCGGTGGCGGGCGCTCGCGATTTGGGAAACGACTTCCTTAAAGAAGTCGAGCCGTTCATTTACCGGCGTTACCTCGACTATACGACCGTCGACGAGCTGCGGCACATGAAGCTGCGGATTGAAAATGAACTGCTGACCGGCGACGGCAAGCAGCGTAACATCAAGCTCGGTTACGGCGGCATCCGCGAGATTGAATTCTTTACCCAAGCGCTGCAACTGGTCAATGGCGGCTACGAGCCCGAGCTGAGAGGCCCAAGCACGCTGCCGGCCCTGGCGGAGCTGGCGCGCCATAATTTCATTTCCCCCCAAGAACGCGACAAGTTAACCAAAGCCTATCGCTTTCTTCGCCAGGCGGAACATAAAGTTCAAATCGTGCAGGAGGCGCACGCTCATTCGATTCCCGAGGGCAAAGACGAAGAGCAGGACTTCGCGCGCCGCCTCGGCTATCGAGCCAAAGGCAAACTGGGCGAGCGCGAGCTTTTTTGGCGCGATCATCGGAAATATACCAAAACCGTGCGGGAGATCTTTGACCGGCTGTTCTACAGCGCGCAGAAGGAAATAGCCTACGAAGGAATTTCCGATACCGGCGCGATCTGGCATGACCTGGACCGCGAGGAGGTCATCGTCAACGAATTGCGCAGCGCTGGATTTATCGAACCGGAAAAAGCATATAAGAATCTGCTTGCTGTGCGCGACGGCGAGGTCTTTGCGCCGCCAAGCCCGAAAAGACGCCAGGTGATGCGCGCCCTCGGGCCGGCCTTGATCACGGAGATCGCAAAAACCGGCGCGCCGGATCAGGCGCTGCTTAATCTCTCCAAGTTTTGCCACAGTATCGGCGGCCGCACCGGCTTTCTCACGCTGCTGGCGGAGAATCCGGAAACCATGCGCTTGCTGGTTACTTTGTTCGCCGACAGCCAGTTTCTCACCGATCTTTTTTTGAACCGGCCGGAGTTGATCGATACTTTGATTCGAGTTGATTTAACGCGCGTCGAGAAGACCAAAGACGAGATGCTTGTTGAGCTGCGCGCGGCGCTTGACGAGCAAAACGACGTCGAAGCAAAGTTGAACGCGCTCAGGCGCTATAAGACCGAGGAATTCATCCGCATTGGCTTGCACGACCTCGGCGGCGCCATTGAGCTGGTTCCCGTTCTGCATCAGCTCTCGGATCTCGCCGCAGCCTGCCTCGAAGGGGCGCTGAGCTTTACCCTCGAGGAGTTCGAAAAAAAATACGGCGGGGTGCCCGAGGGGCGGTTTGCAATCATCGGCGGCGGCAAGATGGGCGGCCGCGAGATCGATTATAACTCCGATCTCGATCTGGTGTTCATTTATCAAGCGGATCACGATGGGCAGTCCCGCGGCGGCTCCCAAGGCCGGTTGGCGGCCCATGAATTCTACGTGCGCCTGGGACAGAAATTGATCACCTATCTCTCCGCTCCCACCGAGGAGGGCATCGCATACAAGATTGACATGCAGCTTCGCCCCTCGGGCAAAGCCGGCCCCGTGGTCTGTTCGCTGGATGCCTATCGGCAGTATCACCAGAGCGACTCCCAGCTCTGGGAGCGACAAGCGTTAATCAAGACGCGCTTCGTTGCCGGCGATCCAGCCCTCGGAAAGGAAATTGAAAAAATCGCCGAAGGCTTCGCCTATGGCGCGGGCTTGTCGGAGGAAGGTATCGCCGAGATTCATTATCTGCGCATGCGCATGGAGCGGGAACTGGCGGGCGAAGACGAGACACGCTTCAATCTCAAGAAAGGCCGCGGCGGCCTTGTGGACATTGAGTTCGCAACGCAGATGCTGCAGCTCGCCCACGGCCACCGGGTGCGCGCACTGCGCCGCCGCGAAACGCTGGAAGCGCTAAAAAAATTGTTCGAGTGCAAGATAATGAAAAGCGTCGATTACAAACTACTCGCCGAAGGATATCTGTTCTTGCGCCGTTTGGATCATCGCCTGCGCCTGGAACGCGACCAATCCATCGACGCCTTCGAAGCCGATGCCGCGCGCTTGGAAGGCATCGCGCGCGCCCTTGGCTACAATGGCGCGCAGGGAAGCGGCAAAACTGCGAGAACGAAATCAGGCCTAAGACTGCTGCGCGATTATGAATCCAAGCGGGAAAAAATCCGCGCCGGCTACGAGCGATATTTTCTAGGCAAAGCTAAGTCAAAGCGAGAATTATAGATCTTTTTAATAATGTTGTTTTATAAAAATTCCGATCCGAAAAATCAGCTCAGTGACCTAATTTTCATCATTTTTAATTTCAAATAGGACAGCCCGAAAAGTGGGCAAAAAGCAATTCTTCGATAAGGTCTAAAAAATTTAGAATTCTATTATTGACAGTAACACACTTCTAGGATATTTTTGACGCATGAAGAAACAAATACTTAAGGGCTTAGCCCTCGGTTTACTTATTGCCATAACCGCGGCTCCGTTGCCTGCGCAAACTACTGATCCCGCGAATCAGCAGCCGGAGAGCTTGGGTGAAGAGGCGGGTTACGGCGCCGGATCGGTGCTCGCCAATGTTTTTTATATGCCGGCGAAAATCACTTATGCCGGTTTGGGTCTACTCACGGGCGGGCTCGGCTTCGTCCTAAGCGGAGGCAGAGCGGACGTGGCGAACAACATTATTTACCCTGCGATCCGCGGCAACTACGTCGTCACGCCGAGTCACTTGAAGGGAACGGAGCCGATCTACTTCGTCGGCGCGCCGCCGCCGGAATCTGGTCCGCGTGTCGACGCGGCACCGGCTGCGTCTAGTACGACGCGCTAGTCGCCGAAACAGACACCGCGCTTCGAGGACTTGATAAAATCCAGCAGGGCCGACACATCGCTGTTGGCCCTTTCTTGCTTTTCTAATTCCTTTACGGCCAGCGAAAGATTGCGCCCTTTGCGGAACAGGATGCGAAAGGCCGCTCTAATCTCGCGAATTCGATTGTCATCGAATCCGGCGCGCTTCAAGCCGATGATGTTCACGCCGCGCACGGTGTGTTGCCAGTCGATGATGGCGTAGGGCGGCACATCGCGGCTCGTGCCGCTGAGACCGCGCATCAGAGCGTAGTCGCCGATGCGCACGAACTGGTGTACGACGCAGTTGCCGGAGATAAAGACATGGTTACCCACTTCAACGTATCCGGCGATCAGGGCGCCGTTGGCGAGTATTACGCTATCGCCAATATTGCAGTTGTGGCCGATATGCGAGTTCGCCATGAAAAAGTTATGATTACCCACTATCGTCGCCGAGCCCGGCGCCGTGCCACGATGAATCTGCGCATGTTCGCGAATGATATTGTGGTCGCCGATTCTTAGGTAGGTTTCTTCGCCCTTGTAGGCTTTATCCTGGGGCGCTTCGCCGATGACCGCGCCTGGATGAATCTCGTTGTCGGCCCCGATCTCCGTCCACCCCGTCAGGTAGGCGTGGGCCATCACGCGGCTGCCGCGTTTGATTTTGACTGGGCCTTCGATGACGACGTAGGGACCGATGGCGACATCGGCATCGATCTCCGCCTGGGGGTCAATGATTGCGGTGGGGTGAATACTCACGGAAGTAGTCTTCGGTACTTTTTCTCGCGCCAAGGCACTTACGAAACAAATCCGAAATCCGAATATCGAAATCCGAAACAAACTCAAAGCCTTAAATTCCAATTACGAAATTCGAAACGAGCTTGTTTGAAATATTTTGATATTTGACCATTTGGAATTGTTTCGAATTTCGGATTTCGAGTTTCGATTTTTTTTGTCATTCCTTGCGTCCTTCGCGTCTTTGCGCGAGTCACACTTTACCTGAGTTTCTCTTCATCGTCGTCATCCTCGCCAGCGTCAAAGTCACGCTCCTGTGCGGGAACACGATATTTGTCCGTTGTCCACGCGTCGAGATCGATGAGCTGGCAGCGTTCGGAACAAAACGGTCGGTGCGGGTTGTTTTCCCAATGAGCCTCGGCGCGGCAGGTGGGACACCTTACGGTAAGCGGCATATTTACGAATCAACCGTGCCGGCGGCGAACAGCTCGTCGATTCCGAGCATTTTCTCCATGAGTCCTTGGTCGAGGGAGTAACCGATAAAGCGTTCGAGGTTGGCGCGGTTTTTCCGGATTCCATAGGGCCACGGATCGTCGCCGAACGCGGCCCGCTCCTCTTCGAAAAGATGCCTGCCCCAGACAAAACGCGACCAGTTGGGATCATCGTAATATTCCATGCAAACTTCCTTGGCTTTGTCGAATGCCGCCGCGACGCTCTTTGCCAGCCAGGGATCTTTGGCCAAGACGTCGGCCTTGAAAACGACCACGTGCATGATGGGGTAAAAACCGTTCTTTCGAAAATACTTCGTCTCTTCAGCCTTGGGATCGGCAAACAAACGGCGAATACTACCGCCGCCGCGCAACGCTTCTTTCGGCGGATGGGGGACCATCAACGCGTCTATTTCCCCTTTTTCCAACATCGCGCCGATCTTTTGGCCGGATTTTAGAAGTTGCGTCTTGACGCCTTCGATGGGCTTGATCGGTACAGCTTCGTCCTTAGAAATATACCAATCTATTTTGCGCCAAGGAACATCATACTCAGATTGCAAATCACCTTTCGCCAACACCGACAGGGTGGTTTGGAAAGTGCTTAGACCCACTTTCTTACCGATCAAATCCTGCGGCGAATTGATCCCCGCATTCACGTTAACCCACATTTGCGACAGGCTGAACAACCGCCGCGGAAAAACCGGAATCGCCGAAAACGGCATACCCCGGCTCTTGGCGATCAGGTACGAGGACAGGGACAACTCGCAGATATCGAACTCGCCCTTTTGCAGCATGCGCTCATGCCGGTCCTGGCCATGCTTCAAAGGATTGGACTGGCCGACTTCCAATACCTGAAGATCGACTCCCTCCGCTTGCACCGAGCCATCGAAAAGCGGCAGGTGCCGGTCGTAGTGGGACAAAGCCATGGTGAGTTTAAGTTGTGCCATCGTCGATCCTCCCCAGGGGAGACTTTTATTTTTTATCGGGAGAAAAAAAACTATCTAATAGCCTTCGGCGCATGGTCGCTTCCCCTCCCGGCAGAGTATCGAACTTGGTCGTGTTATCGGTCCTTTGCAAGATTTTTCGACCTTCCGCGTCTTCATGCATCGAGAGCAGAATCGTCTCCAGGCGGCTAGCCAGCGCCGGCGCGAGATCGCTGCGCACGGAAACCAAGTGGCGCGGCAGCCGTTCAGTTTGCGCCAGGACGGCGATGTCGACCTTTGTCTTTTCGTCAAGCGCGCCAAAATCGTCGTTGCTGAACGCGCCGGCCGCCGCTTGTTGCGTGAGAACCCGCTCGACAAGCGTCTCTTGAGTATAGGCAAAAACATAGCCGATATCCGTCGGCGCGCTATCGGGATTGAATCCTCGCTTTTCCGTAAGCTTCAATCCCCGGCGGAGCAAAAACAATTTCGGCAGCAAGTAGCCTGAAGTCGATCCCGCATCCTCGAAGACGATAGTTTTGCCCTTCAAGTCTTCCAGGCTCTTTATTCCACTGTTCCGTTTGGTAAAAATCACGCTGTAATAATCGGCCATGCCGCTCTTCCAACGGCGCAAGAGCAACTTTCCATGGCCGTGCACGAAATTGATCACATAAGTCGGATAGGCGCTTTCCATATAGAAATCCACCCTCCGTTGATCAAGGAGCTTCGCGAGCTCGAACGGCGTCGGCGCCGTCACAACCTTGCCCTCGATCTCCGACCCGGACGAGAGCTTGCGCGTCACGTAACGCACAAAGTCGCCGAAGTGCTCTTCAATTTGTTTCCGATGGGTTTCAGAAACCATTCCCAAAGACAGCGTCCTGATTTCCGCCTGCTCCCGCGTTTGTGCGGCAACGTTGGAATCCGTAGTTACGCCGACGAGAAGCGCCGCCGCGGCGAGGAGACGGTAAGACACACGCCACTGATTCATTTTGATCATAGCGAAGATTTCACGACAATTTCGGGAACAACGAACCGTTTTCCCGGGCCGCGGACCCCTATCCCTCAAAGAAGGCGTCCGGGACTACCTCTCGCGGCTTTGCCTTGCGCTCGGTGTAATCGATCCGCCTGTCGATATGGTCCTTGACCCGGGCGCTAAAGCGCATGATGACGAGGGGTTCTTTGCTGCTGCTTTCAAACCAATAAGGCGTGCCCCTCGGAATCAGCAGCATTTCATTTTTGTCCAACCGCGCTACGACCTTATCGCCTTTGGCGTAGAAGGTCGCCTGACCGGATATGACGAGCCAGGTTGCGTCGCTGCCCGCGTGGGCGTGAAGATTGGTTTCCCCGCCCTCGGTGACCACCTGGACCGTAGCTCCGAGGATGTCCGTCCTAAACAACGAATTTCCCATTTTTCCACGGCTGACCATCTGGGGTTGAATCTTGGCGACCTTGAACGGCTCTAGAATTTCTCCTTCGATCATTGAATGACCTCCCTTTCAAAATTCGTGACGCCTACAATACTGCACCGGTGGAAATGCCGTCAAGCCCCCTTCCGCCTGGCTTTTTTTCTCCCTCGGGGTATGTTATTGGCACCGAGAACAGCGGTATCGACCGCGGTTCAAAGTTCAACGTTCAAGGTTCAAAGTTGGGGACCGCGCGTCACAAAAGATCCGGATACATTGAACGTTGAACTTTGAACGAGCATGCCCACTGACGAGGGTCGGAAGGTCTCTGGCACATAATCACCGATTGATAAAAATGGGAGAGGAGATAATTATGGCACTGCGCAAAATAAAGGTTCGAGGGGTTTATCGTTCGGGCAGTCATCTGCCGATTTGGGAAGTGCTGCAACAAGCCGGCATCTGGGACAAGGCAGGTATAGATCTTGTCGGTTTCGAATACTGTGCCAAGCCGCCGGATGCGGAGCGCAGTCTTTTCAAGGGCGACATCGATTTCATTTCCGGCGACCATCTTACGCCCTATGCATTGGTCGCTCAGGGCAAGCCGATCGTCAGCATCGCTTCTCCCGTCAACGGCCAAAACGCCAGCGTGGCGTCGCACCAGCCGTTACAGTCGATTCAGGATCTGCGCGGCAAGCGGATCACCGATACGCCCATGGAGGGGAGAGACGGAGGATTCCATCATGGCCGGGGCAATCATATGATGTACTTGATCCGCGCCGGAATTGGCATTGACGACGTGAAATGGGTCGAGCATGAAGACTCGGAGGCCCAGTTCGAGGCGCTGAAAGCGGGCACAGCCGATGCGCGCTTTATCTCGGGCACCGGCGATCGATACAAAGAGGCCGGCTTTCACGTTTTGCCGCTGGGACCCTTGCCGATGATCAACGGGCCGACGTTGACGACGTCGTACACGGTCTTGGAGAAAAAGAAAGGGCTGGGCGAGCGCCTGGTAAAAGCGCTGGTGCTCGGCATCCATTTTGCCAAAACCCAGCGGGCCAAGACTGAGCGCATTCTCGACAAGCTCAATAAAAGGACCGGCGAATCCTACTCTTACAGAAGCTTCGAGCGCATGCCCAAGAAGCCTTATCCGGACCCTCAGGGGGTGATCAACGCTTACGATCTCGGTTGCATCAAGTCGCCTGAAGCGAGGGAAATCAGCCCACTGGCATTATGGGATCTGCATTATCTTCGGGAATTGGATAACTCCGGCTTTATCGATAAACTGTATAAGCGTTCGGCTCATCGCCAATAGCGGTTTTGGGTCCGGGGCAGAATCGGCGGGCTGGGAGCGAGACCAGACTGTGTCGTAATGAGAAAAGTTCCACGGCGGGAACTCTTTTAAAATACCGCCCTATCGCGCGGCGCCGCCATGCTGAATCTGTTCTCGCTCTTCTGGCGATAATTCCTTAAGGTCTCTACGCGACTCATAGTTGATGTGCTTGATGGCTTCCGAGGGACCGGAGCGATTTCCCATGAGCACCATCGCGTCGGCGCCGGTGTTTTCGAGCTGATAAAAGGAGCCACCCGTGATCGTCGCGGCCATACCGGGCTTTAACACGGCGGCTCCATCATCGGGAAAATGCATGGTGCACTCGCCCTCGATTACATAGAAAGTCTGGTCCGCGTTATGGCAATGCATGTCGTCCTTGTCGCCCGGCTTGGCATACACATGGAGCCATGAGTGAAATCTCTGCGTATTGAAAATTTTCTTTCTTTTCTTCTCTTGATGCGCCATCTCGACAAGGTTGTGGATCTCAATCGGCATATCCCCTCCTGAGCTTGCTCTCGTCCCGTGAGTACCATGCGGCCCGGTATCGTGTCAATTCAAGCTGTTGGTTAGTGTTTGACAAGGTTCAGAGCGGATTGATAGGAGGAGATTCAGCGGAGCAAGGGAGGAACTCATGGCAAATACAGATCCGACGATGGTGCGCGCGGAACGGGAGATGGTCAAACAAGCCGAAGTCTACAAATCGCCCTACGAGAGATGGAAAGAGGCGGAGGGTTTGCCGACGGTGCGCGGTTACTATGTCAAGAATCTCCTGGAGCTCGACCTCGCCCCGTGGAAGTCCAGTGGTGACGGCTCGGCGGCGATAATCAACCTCGAGGGAACGGGCGGCTTCAACGACGCTTACGTCGCGGCGATTCCGCGCGGAAAATCCCTCAAGCCGCACAAGCACCTGTTCGAAGAAACTATCTATATTCTCAAAGGACAGGGCGCCACGTCGGTGTGGCTCGACGAGACCAAGAAACAGACCTTCGAGTGGCACGCCGGCAGTTATTTCGCCATCCCGATGAATGCCTGGCACCAGCACTTCAACGCCTCCGGCACCGAGCCGGCGCGTTATGTCGCCATGACCAGCGCGCCGCGCGTGATCGACACGTTCGACAATTACAAGTTCGTGTTCGAGAACCCGTTTGTATTCGAGGACCGCTTCAACTCCGAAGAGGGATACTTCAGAGAGTCAGACCGAAAAATCGACCAACGCCGCTGGCAAACTAACTTCGTTGCCGACGTAATGGCCTGCCAGATGATCGAGGGAGGGAGAGGCATCGGCGTCAAATCCTTGGGCTTTGCTCTCGTCAACGGCACGATGAAATCGCACAGCTCGTTCTGGCCTGTCGGTACCTATAAGAAGAGTCACCGACATGGGCCTGGAATCCACGTCGTGATCCTGAAGGGGCACGGTTACTCGCTCATGTGGCAGGAAGGTAAGCCGGTCGAGAGGATCGATTGGCAGCCCGGCAGCGTGTTCGTGCCGCCGGAGATGTGGTTCCACCAACACTTCAACACGGGGAAAGATCCGGTGCTCTTTCTTGCCATCGGTTGGGGCAGCGACAAACCGAAGGCTGGCGGCAAACAGTACGTTTACAAGAGCGTCAAAGAGGGCGGCGATCAGATCGAGTATGAAGAGGAAGACCCCGCGATTCATCGCGATTACGAGGCTGCCCTGGCCGAGCAGGGTGTAACCTGCAGGATGGGCGGTAAACATCCGTTCTGTACCGCGAAAGCAGAAGCAGCTTGAGGAGCTTTGCGGGAGCGGCGCCGATCATAAAGGAGGCACTCTGATGAAGCGCTATTTCGGCATCTATATCCTGGGGCTGTTCTTCTTTACTTTTTCGCCGGCCGCACAACCCGCAAACGGCGCAGCCGCCGAGCCAAAACGCGGCGGCACCGTGACCCTAGGCATCACTCGAGACATTTCGGTGATGAACCCCCTGGTGGACACCGGTTCAACCCAGAAGCGGATTCGCGATCTGATGTTTGAGCCGCTCTTGGGCATCGACCTCAAGGGATATCTCCAGGCCGGGTTGGCCGAGGCGTGGGAAGTC
>DASWHT010000294.1:0-4671 GCA_036398075.1 Binatia bacterium
CGGCCTGGCCGAAGCGCGGCGTGTTCTGTCTCGCTTGCGGATCTTCAAGATCGCCGAGAGCCTCGGCGGCGTGGAATCCCTTGTGGAATTGCCCGCGATCATGACGCACGCATCGATTCCCAAAGAGGAACGGCGAAAAGCCGGCCTCGATGACGGACTCGTCCGTTTGTCCGTCGGCATCGAAGACGTGGAGGATCTGCTCGGCGATCTGCAACAAGCTCTCGATCGATGAGGAGCGGTTGCGCCACGGAGTCGTTTTGTATGCGCGATGAAAACAGGACGATTGAACCCGGGGCGCGGGCAAGTCCTCTCCGCAGAAGTTTTGACGAATTCGGAATTCATCCGGAGCGGGGTTTCCTGCCTGCGCCGGACCCTCTTGAGCTTTTGTCTGAGGATTTTTCGCCGTGGGACAGGGTGGCGCGAGAACTGCCCAAGTTACTCATCACCGGCAAGGTTCGCAGCCATCTCATGGAGTTGCCGATCCTCGATGCCGCGGGCCTGAGGGACCGCCGGGAGCGAGAAAGGGCGATGATGATTCTGTCTTTCCTGGGACATGCCTATGTTTGGGGCGAGACCGAGATCGTCACCACTATCCCAGCTTGCTTGGCCGTCCCTTGGCATCAAGTTTCGCGACTCCTCGGCCGTCCCCCGGTACTGTCCTATGCGTCCTATGCCCTGGACAATTGGCGGAGGCTCGATCCTAACCGCCCCATCGAGCTCGGCAACATCGCCCTGCGCCAGAACTTTTTCGGCGGCGAGGATGAAGAGTGGTTCGTCTTGATTCATGTCGCCATCGAGGCCGCAGCGGCGCCGGCCCTCTCCGCCATCCCAACCGCGCAGCACGCCGTCGCCGACGATCGAGCGGAAGTCGTCGCAGAACAGTTGAAGATCATCGCCCGGACGCTCGAAGCGCTGCACGCGATTCTTCTGCGCATGCCGGAGCGCTGCGATCCTTACATTTATTTTCATCGGGTAAGACCCTACATTCACGGTTGGGCCAACCATCCGAGCTTGCCTTCAGGCATGATCTACGAAGGGGTTGAGGATTACCGAAACCGCCCGCAAAGTTTTCGCGGTGAGACCGGCGCGCAGAGCTCGATCGTTCCATCCCTGGACGCCGCGCTTGGCATAGCCCACGGCGAAGATATGCTGCGCAGCTACTTGCGAGAGATGCGCGACTACATGCCGCCCGAACACCGCAAGTTTATCGAAGCGGTGGAGGCGGGGCCATCGGTGCGCGGCTATGTCCAGCGTCTTGCAAAAGCGCACCCTGCGCTGCGCGACGCTTACAATGCCGCAGTGGAGGGCGTCGAGGTATTCCGTTCCACGCACCTGACCTACGCGCGAAACTACATCATGAAGCAAAGCCAGCGGGGAACTCACAACCCGGCGGACGTCGGCACCGGCGGGACGCCGTTTATGCCCTATCTTAAGAAACATCGGGACGAAACCGCGCGGCACCGCATAAAGTAGCAGACGAAAAGAGTAGATGACGTTAGGTCCGTACCGGCGCCCGATGCGATCCAAGATAAATTACCGACGCCGATAACGTTGAACGGCGGAATTCACGCTAATCTTCTTGCCCTGTTCCCAGAGATAGAAACCACGGCCGTTTTTGACCCCGTAAAAACCGGCGACGACGAGCTTGCACAACAGGTCAGCGGGTTTGTAACCGGGGCCTAATTCTTTTTCGAGGACCCGCGCAATCGCAAGCGTGGTGTCGAGACCGACATAATCCAATGTGGTGATCGGTCCCATCTTGTGGCCCAGGCAAAGCGTGGTCTTGTCCGCATCTTCGCAGCTCATGATGCCTTCCTCGATCAGTTTCACGGCCTCATTCAAGAACGGCACGAACATGCGGTTGATGCCGAATCCAGCTTTGTCCTCGGCGAGAATCGGCTCTTTGCCGAGTTCCCGGCAAAATTCCGTGACCGTCCGAAATGTTTCGTCGGCTGTCAAAAAGCCGCGGATCAACTCGCAGCCCGGCTGAATCGGCACCGGATTCATGAAATGCATGCCCATGAATTTCTCGGGCGCTGAATACGCGCCGGCGAGCCGGGTGATGGAAATCGACGAGGTGTTTGAAACGAGCAGCTTGTCGTATCCGCTTTCCGCCAGCGCTGAAATGAGTTGCTTTTTCATCGCTTCATCTTCGATCACCGCTTCGATGACGATATCGCACTCATGCAGATCATGCCGATCGGTGGAAGGCTTGATGCGCGCCATGATCTTTTCCGCTTCATCCGGCGCAATGCCGGACTTGCCGCTGGTTTTCTGATAACTATCCACCAGGCGCTTGACGCTGTCGCGAATCCGTTCCATGCCTTTGCCGACGATCTCGGGCGATACGTCGACTACGACGGTGTCAAAATTCCGCGCCGCCGCCACCTGCGCGATGCCGCTGCCCATTAGACCGATGCCGACGACGCCGACTTTGCGAATTCCCGTGCTCATAGGAAAATCTCCTCTTTGGCTAACCGCTCCTGCTTTACCCTCCTTCGCAGAAAGCCACGGGTGTAAACCCGTGGATGAATGCGAGGCGGGTACCCTCCGTGGCCTTGGCGAAGGAGGGTACGCTTCGGAGGGTTCCGCCCTACAAAGCGTGTGGAGAGCTGCCACGGCCGTAAGGCCGTGGGGCTCCACTATAGCGCATTCATGGCAAGGAGGAATCCTAAAAATAGCCTCTTCGCTTTCCGGTATCTTCCGCTAAAATAAACCCAAGAAGGAGGGAATATGCCAGTTGATAGAAAAGAGATCGTGGTGCTTTCGGCGGCGCGAACTCCATTCGGCAAGTTTTGCGGCGCCCTCAAAGATCTCACGGCCACTGAACTCGGCGTGGCGGCAGCGCGCGCGGCGATGGCGAGAGCGGGGGTAAGCCCTGAGGAGATCGATCATGTTGTTTTCGGCAACGTGCTGCAGACGAGCGCAGATGCGGTCTATCTGGCCCGGCACACTGGTCTCAAGTCGGGCGTCCCGGTGTCGGCTCCGGCTCTGACTGTGAATCGTTTGTGCGGTTCGGGTTTTCAAGCGATCATTTCCGGCGCGCAACTCCTGCTCCTCGGCGAAGCCGACATCGTGCTCGCCGGCGGCACGGAAAACATGAGCCAAGCGCCCCATGTGATACGCGGCGCGCGCTGGGGACTTCCTCTGGGCGAAGGAAGAATGGAAGACTCTCTGTGGTCGGCGTTGTCGGACAGCTACTGCAAGCTCAACATGGCCGAAACCGCGGAGAACCTCGCCCGTCGATACGGCATCACGCGCGAGCAAGCCGATGACTTTGCCTACCAGAGCCAGATGCGCGCCAAAGCGGCCCAGGAGTCGGGACGCTTGACTGAAGAGATCGCGCCTATCGCCGGTGTTCTCAATGGCGATGAACATCCGAGACCCAACACGACCCGCGCAGGGCTCGCCGAATTAAAGCCGGCCTTTCAAAAAGACGGCGTGGTCACGGCCGGCAACGCCAGTGGCATCACCGACGGCGCGGCGTCCGTAGTTCTCACCACGGCAGAAACGGCGAACCGACGCGGACTCAAACCTCTGGCGCGAATCGTCGCCTGGGGCGTTGCGGGATGCGATCCTGAAATCATGGGCATCGGCCCGGTTCCTGCCGTCAAGATCGCGTTAGAGCGCGCCGGCCTCGCCCTCGATCAGATCGATCTTTTTGAGATCAACGAAGCGTTTGCCTGCCAGTATCTCGCCGTTGAAAAAGTGTTGGGCCTCGATCGAAAAAAAGTAAACGTCAACGGCGGCGCCATCGCCATCGGCCACCCCCTCGGCGCCACCGGGGCGAGACTCACCGCGACTTTGATCTACGAGCTTCAACGGCGCCCCGCGCGCTACGGCGTAGGCGGCGCCTGCATAGGCGGCGGCCAAGGGATCGCGTTGATCATCGAAAGGATGTGATTTAACGTCGCTGCGCTCTCCTTCAAACGGTTCAAAACGTCGAAAGCGTTCCAGCGAAAACTTCACGCGACAAGTTTAAAGCCTTCGATATCTAGAATCGAACCGGTTCGACGCGATTTGGGCCTGATCACGGCTTTGACCCGGCTGCCGATGGCGACGCGAGACAGCTCCTTCACGTCGAGCAGCCGGTGTAGCATCACGGTCGTGGCGCCTTCCAATTGTACGAGCAACGAGGCCACCGGATGCTTTAGACGTCTGCCGTCATGATCGACATAAGAGTAACTGAAACTTTTGACGACGCCTTCAGGCCGGACCTTGACCTCCTCGGTCAGCGCCGCGAAGCAACGTTCGCAGAATTGTCGCGCCGGAACGTAGACCTGGTTGCAAGGGCCGCATCGAGTTCCCAGCAGCTCGCCCTTCTCTTTCAGCGCACTAAAAAACCTTTGTCCGCCCGTCCCCGCGGTATAGAGGGATTCTATGGGAATCTCGCCGCGCCATTTTTCGATTTTGTTTCTTTGTGTTTCTATTCGTGCCACGTCTGGACCCTCCTTGGCATTCGCGTCCGCGATTGCGGGGCGACCGGCCGGTCGCCCCTACCCGACATCGTTCATTCAACGTTCACCCGTCAACGGGACCTTCGATTCATCGGCGTCCAGTAGGCGATGTCCGTGATACTCCCGGTACGTTGAGAAGGGGGTTTCCAAACCGCGGCGACGCGCATACCGATATGCACGATTTTCGGATTCACTTTGCGGATCAAATGGAGAA
>DASWHT010000295.1:0-6583 GCA_036398075.1 Binatia bacterium
AGCTGGTGTTTCTCTTCTTTCTTGGATTCTTTGAGTTTCTTTCGCGCACCATCGATGGTGAACCCCTCCGTGTAAAGCAGCCGTTTAATATCCAACAGCAGCTCGACGTCGCGCTTTTTGTATAAGCGGTGGCGCGAGGGCGCCTTGGAGGGCTTCAGCACGTCGAACTCGGTTTCCCAGTAGCGCAAAACATAAGGTTCGACGCCTAGGATTTCGCTCACTTCGCCGATCTTGAAATAGATCTTATCGGGCAAACGTGAAGCCATGGCGGTTGCTTATTCGGACGCCGGGGCCGCCGGGGAGGAGACGGGGGACGACGACGGCGACATGGTATTCAAGCTTTTTTTCATGATCTGGCTCGCTTTGAACGTCAATACTTTGCGCCCGACGATGATGATCTCGTCGCCGGTCTGGGGATTGCGTCCTTTGCGCGGACGCTTGTTGTTGACGACGAAGTTGCCAAAACCCGAAATTTTGACTTTCTCGCCGCGCTCGAGGCAACTTTTGATGATATCAAAGGTCGCCTCCACGACGTCGGTGGCATCTTTCTTGGAAAATCCCACTTTCTCGTAAATGCACGCGATAATTTCCGCCTTCGTCATAACCTACCCGTCCCTTCTCCAGCGCCGCGTCATGCGTCAGCTGCGCAGTTCAGCGCCGAAAACTTTTTCGATTTCCGTAACTAGATTTTCGTGCCGCGCGTTGATTTCGGCATCCGTCAGAGTCCGGTCCTCGGCCCGGTAAGAAATTTTGTACGCCAAGCTTTTTTTGCCTTCGGCGACTGGAGCGCCGCGGTACTCGTCGAAGACCTCAACATTTTCGATCAATGCTTCACGAAGGTTCTTAATCCAGCTTATGATCCGTTGCGACTGGAAATCGCCTTCAACAACCAGAGCAAAGTCTCGTGCAACCGATGGAAAACGTGGGAGCGCGCGCGTTGTGATGTGAGGCGGAGCATACTCAAGCAATTTTTCCAAGTCAAGTTCGTAAACGCAAAACGGCGGCACCCCGAGTTCGTCGCAAATATCGGGGTGTATCTGACCGAGATAGCCGAGCTTCTGAGCGCCGATGCGCGCCAGGGCGGCCCGCCCCGGATGGAGCGCGGCAACCGCGTATTCACTCCACGAAATTTCATCGCCGATGCGCAACAAATCCAACACGCCTTCCACCAGCCCCTTGCAGTCGAGAAACCCCAAAGGACGCTCTGCCGCGTCGCGCAGTCCGCGCCGCTCCCGCGGCCCGTAGAGTATGCCGGTCAAATAAAGCCGTTCCGCCGGCGCGCCGTCTTGCGCCATGTGAAAGACTTTGCCCAGGTGGTAGGCGCAAAAGCTTGCGGTCTTTTGCGCCAGATTCACCCGCAGGTTTTCGATCAGTCCGGGGACCAGGCTCAGACGCAACTCGGCGCTTTCCTGCACCAATGGATTCACCACCGCAGACGGCGCGGCGGCGCCCTCCCAAAGCCCCGTGAAAATCCGGTTGAGTCTTGCGCTCGTGAAGGGCAAATTGATCACTTCCACCAGCCCTTCCCCGGCGAGAAAGGCGCGCACTTTGCGCTCGCGGCTGAGCCGCTCGTCTTTCGCCCCGTCCGACGGGCGCAGCCGCGGCTGCGTCGAAGGAACTTTATCGTAACCATGCAGGCGCGCAAGCTCTTCGATGAGGTCGACTTCTCGGGTCAGATCGGAGCGGCTTGACGGTGGCAGGCATTTGATGATTTTGCCCGCCCGGCGCTCGGTCTTGACGCCGAGGGATTGCAAAAGTTTTTCCGCGCGCTTGCCGTCGATGGCGACGCCGAGAAGCTTGGCGATGCGTTCTTCGCGTAGCGCGATGGCGAAAGGTTTTGACCGTCGCGGATAGCAGTCGACGACGCCGGGCACAGGCGTTGCGCCGGCCAGCTCGGCCAGCATGGCGGCGGCGCGGTCGAGGGCGGCAAGGGTGCCTTCGGCATCGACGCCTCTTTCAAAGCGGTGCGAGGCTTCACTGTGGAGCCCCAGGCGCTTCGCCGTGCGTCGGATCGCAGTAGCGTCGAAGTTGGCGCTCTCGAGCAATATCGATTTCGTGCTCTCCCTCACTTCAGAATCCATTCCGCCCATCACACCAGCAAGCGCCACGGGATCATCGCCGGCACAGATAAGCAGATCCTCGGCTACCAGTTCCCGTTGAGCGCCGTCCAGTGTCGTAAATTTCATCGCTTTTCCCGCCGGCCTGACCACGATACGGCGCCCGGGTAAAAGATCGAGATCGAAAGCATGGAGCGGTTGGCCGGTCTCCAGCATGACATAGTTGGTGATATCGACGACGTTGTCGATGGCGCGGACGGCGCAGGCTTCGAGGCGAAAACGCAACCACGCGGGGGACGGGCCGATCGTGATGCCGTCCACGATGCGAGCCGAATAACGCGGGCACAAGCGGGGATCTTCGATCGTTACACTCACCCCTTTGGCGGCGGCGGGGCGCTTTATCGGCGCACCGGCTTTTACGGCCTTCACCGTCCCGCCGGTCAACGCCGCGACTTCCCTGGCGATGCCTCTTAAACCAAGGCAATCTGCGCGATTGGGCGTCACAGCGATCTCAAAAATCCAATCCTCGCGGTTCGTCTCCGGCTCCGTTAGCTGGGTGACGGATTCGACCTCGAGACCCGCCATGGTCAGCAGTTCGGCGAGCTTTTCAGGCGGCGTCTCTACGGCGATGAATTCGTTGAGCCAGTTGAGGGTGAACTTCATGGAAAAAACTGGAGTATTGGAGTACTGGAGTAGTGGAGTAGTGGAGTATTGGCGCATTGAAACAACCCATCACTCCATTACTCCATCATTCCAACACTCCATTCCCCCGTCACTCCAGTACTCCATCACTCCGTTCCCCGGTTCCGTCTAGCTGAACTGCCGCAAAAATCTCAGGTCATTGTGAAAAAAGAGCCGGATATCGTCGATGCCAAATTTCAGCATGGCGATGCGCTCGACGCCCATGCCGAAGGCGAAGCCCGAGACTTTCTCCGGATCGTAGCCGACGAAGCGAAAGACCGCCGGGTCGATCATGCCGGCGCCCATGATCTCAAGCCATCCGGTGCCCTTACATATACGACAGTTTTGACCGCCGGATTCCTTCCCGAGTCCGCTACAGAACAAACAACTTATATCAATCTCCGTGCTTGGCTCGGTGAACGGAAAATAACTCGGACGAAATCTTACGCCGGTCTCCTGGCTGAATATCTGCCGGAGCAAATGCGTCAACACGCCTTTGAGGTCTGAAAAGGCGATATCCTGGTCCACCATGAAGCCTTCCACCTGGTGGAACATCGGCGAGTGCGTCGCATCATCGTCGCCCTGGCGGTAGACGGCGCCGGGTACGATCACTTGCAGCGGCGGCTGGCGGCTTTCCATGGTGCGGATTTGCACCGGAGAAGTATGAGTGCGGAGCAAATGGCCGCTGGCTACGAAAAACGTATCCTGCATGTCCCGTGCGGGGTGATCTTTCGGGATATTGAGCGCCTCGAAGTTATGGTAGTCGTCTTCGATATCGGGTCCACGAGCGATTTCAAAACCCATGCCCCGGAAAACATCGATGATTTCATCGATGACCAGCGTGAGCGGATGCGTCCGTCCTCGCTCCCAGCGCGTCCCCGGCAGGGTGACGTCCACCCGCTCAACTATCAGCGCGCGCTCCCGCGCGGTTTGTTTAACGGCGGCGAGACGAGTGTCCAACTCTTCTTCGAGCTGGTGCCGCAGTTGATTGAGCTGCTCGCCGGTCCGCGGCCGTTCCTCCGCTGGTAAATCCTTAAGACCGCGCAAGAGCAGCGTTACCTGTCCTTTGCGGCCCAGGACTTCGACGCGAAGCTGTTCGATTTCCGCCTCGGAGCCGCACTGCTGGACGCGCTCGGCTACGGCGCCACGTAAATTGTCGATGGAATCGAGCATCAAATCCGCGAACGAGGGACCCGTTTAAGCGCTGAGGTGAGATTTCGCGGTGGCGGCTATTTGGCTAAAACCAGGCGCGTCCACCATGGCCACTTCAGCCAAAACTTTTCGGTCTAATTGCACGCCGGCCTTCTTGAGGCCGTTCATCAACTGGCTATAAGAAAGCCCATTGATTTGGGCCGCCGCGCCGATGCGCGTGATCCACAGACCGCGAAAGGTGCGCTTTTTGACCCGCCGGTCGCGGTAGGCGAAAGCCAGCGACCGCTCCACGGTCTCGCGGGCGGAACGATACAAGCGGCCGCGGCCACCGACGTAGCCCTTGGCCATCTTCATGATTTTTTTTCTTCTCTGCCGGGATTTACTCCCGCCTTTTGCTCTCGGCACGTCAAGACTCCTTCCAAATTCGAAATGAATGTTCAGCCGCGGGCATGACCGGGGGAGGCCGCCGGCGGCTACAGATAGGGAATCAACTTGCGAATATTCTTTTGCTCCACCGCGGCCACCGTTGTCGCGTGGCGCAAGTTGCGCTTGCGCTTCTTGTTTTTGCTCGAAAGAATATGGCGTTTATATGCCTTGTTGCGCTTGACCTTACCGCTTCCGGTCACTTTGAATCTCTTCGCTGCTGAACTATTGGTTTTGATCTTCGGCACTGCTTAACTCCTCTAATTGTGATCGTTGCAACATTCTGCGTTCCGACTACTTGGGCGTGAGCAGCATCGCCATGCTCCGGCCTTCCAACCTGGGTTCGATGTCCACTTTCGCGACATCCGTCAATTGCGCCGACACACCGGTGAGCATTTGCTTGCCTAACTCCGGATGGGTAATCTCGCGCCCTCGGAAAAAGATCGAGACTTTCACCCGCTGGCCTTTTTCGATGAAATTGCGAATATTTTTCACTTTGTGCACGACATCATGGGGATCGGTGCGGGAACCCATTTTCACTTCCTTGACGTCCACCACCCCGTGTTTTTTCGCGCCGTGGGATTTTTTCTTTTGCTCGTAGCGAAACTTGCCGTAGTCCATTATACGGCACACCGGCGGCTGGGCCTCCGCCGCCACCTCGACCAAATCCAGTCCTGCGGCGTCCACCAGCCGGAGCGCCTCGTGCAGCGGCATCACTCCCAATTGCTCCCCGGCAGCGCCGATGACTCTCACGTCGCGCGCGCGTATTTGATGATTGATCCTCGCTTCTCTAGCGATAAAACACCTCCGTCGATTGTCGGACGCTCATCTTGTGTTTCTTCTGAAAAACCCGTTGCCATGCTTCGACAAGTTCAGCATGCACGGAAAATTCCTGACGTTATCCAACTCCTCCCCGTTCGCCCTGAGCCTGTCGAAGGGTGACGGGCGGGTTTTTCAGCAGAATGATATTCTTATGCTTCTCCACACTCTTGTGCAACCTCGGCGCGCAGCCGCTCGATAAAAGCATCGAGCGCCATGGGCGGAAGGTTTTCCCCGCCCCGGCGCCGCGGCGCTACGGTGCCGGCGCCGACTTCCTTGTCGCCGATAACGACGGCGTAGGGGATTTTAGCCATCTGCGCCTCGCGGATCTTGTATCCGAGCTTTTCGTTGCGGCTATCCAGCTCGGTGCGCCAGCCGCTTTCGCGCAGCGCTTCGGTAACTTTAGCGGCGTAGTCTCTTTGATCATCGGTGACGGTCAAGACCCGCACCTGCACCGGCGCCAACCAGAGCGGAAACGCGCCGGCGCAATGCTCGATCAAGATGCCCATGAAACGCTCGATGGAACCCAACAGCGCGCGGTGAATCATCACCGGCCGCTCTTCGCTTCCGGCGGGTGTGGTATAAACCAGCTCGAATCGTTCCGGCAAGAAGAAATCCAACTGCATGGTCGCCAGTTGCCAACCGCGTTTGAGCGCATCGAGAACTACGAAGTCGATCTTCGGTCCGTAAAAGGCGCCATCGCCGGGACTGATCTGGAATACGATGCCTTCCGTTTCCAGCGCTCTCCCGAGAGCCGCTTCGGCTTTTTCCCATATCTCCGCCTTGCCGATGAAGTCTTTGGGACGGGTCGAAAGCTTCACCTGCATATCGCCGAACTGAAACGTGCGATAGACCTCGCGCACCATTTTTAACAGGCTCGCGATCTCCGATTCGATCTGGTCGGGCGCGCAGAAAATATGCGCGTCGTCCTGCGAAAACGAGCGGACGCGGGTCAATCCCGCAGTAACCCCCGAGCGCTCGAAGCGGTGCAAACGACCGAAGTCGGCGATCCTCAGCGGCAGGTCTCGATAGGAGCGTTTCTTCGACGCGTAAATAAACGTGTGCCCGGGGCAGTTCATCGGTTTGACGCCAAACTCCCGCTCCTCCACCTGGGTGAAATACATATTCTCCCGATAATGATCGTAGTGGCCGGAGCGGCGCCACAGTTCAACGTCGAGGATCTGCGGCGTGATGACTTCTTCGTATCCGTAACGCGAATAAAGCCGCCGGATGAAGGCGATGAGCTCGTTGTAGACAACCGTTCCCTTCGGATGAAAGAAAGGGCTCCCCGGCGCGACGGCGTGGAAACTGAACAGATCCAGCTCGCGACCTAACCGACGGTGGTCGCGCTTTTTCGCTTCATCGAGCAGCCGAAGATGCTCCTTCAGCGCTTCTTTGGTCGGCCAGGAGGTGCCGTAGATGCGTTGGAGCATTTCGTTTTTTTCATTGCC
>DASWHT010000296.1:0-3062 GCA_036398075.1 Binatia bacterium
CGAAACGACGCATCCGTGCCGGTCACGGCGCCCTTGAGCGATAAATTATTCAGCGTGCCTTTGAATTTGAGGTCCTTGATGGTGTAGACGCCGTCAAACCGCAGCGCTTTCGGCAAAGCCTTTCTGAACTGCGGCAGAGTAGTATTGACCTTTCCCCCATCGAGGGCATCGGCGTGGATTTCGCCATCGAAGGGGACGTCGCGATGGACGTGAATTGCGGGGTCGGACCGGCACAACTTATCGATTTCACGACAGAAGATAGCATAAAAGGCGTGGCTTAAGAGCTTAGAGGTGCCTTTTTGATCCCGAAAAGCGGCTTCTAAGATAAGCGATACCCCGCGTCAAACGTTACTTTTTTCCCGGGCTGGTTCAGATTACGCGCTGCGCAAAACTGCAAAGTAAGGGGTCACTCAGACTTTTGTGAATTAACAATTTTTACCAACCGCTCGAGGTCACTACAATTTCCCGACTACTTACAGAGGCTGCCGCCTCACGTTTTTCGTGCCGGCTCAGTACAGCTCGGTCTTCAGGCGTTCGGCGTATTTCTCGTTATAGTCCTTTGCGTAGGCCGCGTCCTTGCCATCGCGGCTGGCCGCGAAGTCGCCGTGGGTTGGCGCGTCGGTTGGGCGGGCGTTCGCATCCCACAGCTTGGCGCGAACGAAGGCCTTCGGGCAGTGATTGAACGCCTCCTCGACCGAGACCAGCACGACGACGCGAGGTAGCTTGCCCAGCACCTCGAACCGCTTCAACAGCTCGGGGTCGGTGCTGATGGTCGCGCTGCCGGTGACCCGGTAGGTCTCGTTGGAGCCTGGAACCATGAAGATGATCCCGACTTTCGGATTGACCAGCAGGTTTTTCATCCCGTCGATGCGGTTGTTACCCGGACGGTCGGGGATCAGCAGCGTGCGATCGTCGAGCAGTTGCACGAAGCCCGGCGCATCGCCCTTGGGCGAACAGTCGATGCTGTCGCCGTTCGAGGTGGCGAGCACGAGGAACGGCGACGCGGCGATGAAGGCGCGTCCGACCTCTGTGATGTGGTCGGTTTCCTTGTTGGCGATTTTGGGCAACGGCTTGGAATAGATCTTGGCGAGATCGTCCAGAGTGCGGATGGTGTAGGCATCGTTAAGGTCTACTGTGTCCATATCCTGCTTTTCCTTTGGATTTATAGGAAATTTAAGCCACCATGTTTCTGACCCAAGCTATACCGTCCGACCCGGAGAAATGTCAATTTCCTTTCTTCTGGATCAAAATCCCAAATTGCTTCGGTCCGCTTGGGCGGCGCAGCGGTGCGCTAGGCTATAGGGTCGCATCTTTACTTTTAGCAGTTGAATGCCGTGCGGCAAAAATAAAGGCGCGATGTTAACGCCATTAGAGTCACCTAGGCGTTCGCAGCGGGCGATGCCCTCTCCAGGCCCAACTCATCGGCCACTGCTTGCTCGACAACGGTACCCTTGAAGAAGTCCGGATTGCTGCGCGTGTGCAGCATCGCGGCATTGGTGAAGGTGAACTCGCGAAAATCCTGTTCGGTGACGAAGCCCTTCTCGACCATCTCGAACGCTTCGGGTATGACATCCGCGAAATCAGGGACGTCGAAATGGGTGAAGTCGGAGCTGAACACCGGCCGCAGTCGAAAGCCCATCCGGGGATCGAAGGCCCACATGGTCGTTCGGTCGTCCGCCTCGCATCCGAAGTAGAAATTGGCGGAGAAGACCGCCCGGATATCCTCTTTTGACTCGATGCCTGCCGCGGCGAAATCGTCGGCGATAAACTCCGGCCGCGCCAGTTCTTCGACGCTGCATTCCGGCCGCAGAAAGTCCAGATTGTTCATGATCGCCTCGGCATTGGCTTTCAGTCTCGCGTCTCCATACTTGGCGATCAAATGATGCATCTCGGCGATGTTGGTGGCGCCGGGGTTTTGTAAGCCGGCTGGGCGGCGCTTCTCCCAGTGTTCGATCAGGTCGGCGCACAACTGACAGGCCCAGCTGACGCCGCCTTCCATGAAACCGAAATTGAGGCTCGGGTAGCGGCGCACCAGACCTCCCAGGAAAACCCCTCTCGCGAAGGCGTGATTCGATGCGGCGAAGTGGCCAATATGGTTGTAGGTGAAGTTGCTGATGGAGCCGCGATCCGGCCAGCGGCCGCTGCCCGAGTGTTGCGTAACGGCGACGCCGAGTTCAACGCAGCGCTGCCAGAATGGATCGTAATTCAGCGGGCTGTCGAGGGCGAGGGTATCGACAAACCACGCGGCTTTGTTCGCATCGACGCCTTCCGCTGCGCTCGGGATCGGCCGCTCCTGGTTTCCCTTTAGCATGATCGCCCGGTAGCCCAGCTTGCCGACGGCGTATTCGAGCTCCTCAATCGCTTCCTCCGGCGTATGCACGGGAATGATCGCTACCGGGGCAAATTTCGCGGCATAGGGCGCGAACATGTCGGCCGTCATCCTGTTGTAGGCACGGGCCGCAGCCCGGCGCAGGTCATCTTGAGCAATGCCGTTGAGCGCGAGCCCAAGGCTCGGATAGATCAACGCAAAGTCGATGCCCAGCTCTGGCAGGCGTTCGTTCAACAGGGCCGGGAGCAGCGCCGTTGCCTTGTCGAGGGTCTTGCTGGTGACGCCCCACCAGTTGCTGCGCCGGGTGCGATTGTGCTGGCGTTCTGACCAGGTGGAGCGGTACCAGGAGTGATTGCGTTGCCACAGTGCTCTCATCCGGTCGACTGCTTGGCCGCCGCCCACTTCGCACAAGCACTCGAGAAAGACCGGCACCGGTTCGAGCCAGTGGCCGTCGCCATCGATCACGGGATGTTTCAGGCTGGCGTGTATCTCTGCAGCACGATGCTTCATCGTCACGGCTCCTCCCGCTTGTCAATTTCTCTATAATCGCTTCGCCGCCGCGCCGTCAAACGGCATCGGGATATCAAAAGTGCCAGGCTTTGGTAATTTGGTTAGTGTGTTTGATTCGCAAAACTTGCCTGATGTCGGACTGACGGAATTCAAGGGTAGACTTTTACTTCTAGACTTTCTTGCGTTTCGCTCATCCCGCACGGGCACTTTGAATTCAACTCCA
>DASWHT010000297.1:0-11101 GCA_036398075.1 Binatia bacterium
GGTCTTATATCGGCGCTACGTTGTAGTTGTGCGACGAACCGATGAATTGTCGATTAACGCCATGTTGCGTTCGGATTGCTCCGGCGATCGGTTCATCTTGCGGTCGAAAGCCGCGGTTGACATTTTGGTTATTTCGATGATACTAGAAATATGGAATTAAATGCCGCCGTAATTACGCTCGCCGCGCTCGCCCAGGAAACTCGGCTCGCTGTTTTCCGTCTGCTGGTCGAGGCAGGACCCGAAGGGGTGGCGGCCGGCCGCATCGGCGAGTCGTTGAAGGTTCCCGGAGCGACGTTGTCCTTCCATTTGAAGGAACTTGCCCGGGCGGGCCTGGTGACCACACGGCAAGAGCGGCAGTTTATCTACTACGCCGTCGACTTCGAACGCATGGCCGAACTCATGACTTTTCTCACGCAGAATTGCTGTCAGGGCATGCCGCAGAAGTGTCTGACCGTCGTGGAGACGGCGCTGGGAAGTTGTTGTGCACCTACTAAAAAATCGAAATCCAAACCTAAGAGGAGGCAATTATGAAACGTTTTCACGTGCACGTGTCGGTCGATGATCTCGACGCCAACGTTAAATTTTACTCTACAGTGTTCGGAGCCCCGCCGACGGTGCTCAAACCGGACTATGCGAAATGGATGATGGAAGACCCGCGGGTCAATTTCGCGATTTCGAAGCGGGGACTTGGGTCGGGTATCGACCATCTCGGTATGCAGGTTGATTCGGATGAGGAATTGAGCGTGCTGCGAGCGCGACTGACGGCCGCGCAGGTTGCCGCGCTCGACCAGTCCGACGCGGCGTGCTGCTATGCGCGCTCCGACAAATACTGGACCACCGATCCGCAGGGGATCCCGTGGGAGACTTTCCACACGCTCGATTCAATTCCAGTTTACGGCGACACGGTGCGCGCGCAGACGAACGCTTGCTGCGGGGCTGCGCCAACCGTCGAATCCGCGTCGGGCAAATCCGGCGCTTGCTGCGCCTAGAGGAGACTTCCATGAAACTAGAAACATTTAATGTTCTATTTCTATGTACCGGCAATTCGGCGCGCAGCATAATGGCCGAGTCTATCCTTAACGCCCTCGGAAAGCCCAAATTCAAAGCCTTTAGCGCGGGGAGCCATCCGGCCGCCACTGTAAATCCTCTGGCTTTGGCGCTTCTTGAGAAAAACCGCTTGCCCACTGAAAGTCTGCGCAGCAAAAACTGGAACGAGTTTTCCCGGCCGGACGCGCCGTTCCTGCATTTCGTTTTCACAGTGTGCGATCAAGCTGCCGCGGAACCTTGTCCGGTATGGCCCGGACAACCGATGACCGCGCATTGGGGCGTTCATGACCCCGGGGCGGCTCAGGGCAGCGATGAAGACAAGCGGAAGGCATTTTTCAAGGCGTATACGGAATTGCACCGCCGCATATCTCTCTTCATCAATCTCCCGTTCGATAAACTCAGCAATCTCGCCCTCAAGGAGAAACTCGACGAGATCGGCCGTACGCAATGACCTTGGGTCGAGCGTTAGCAGCGGCGTTTTTGCTAGCGCTCGAATGGGTCTTCGCAGGTGAAGACCGTAGAGCTGGCGCAAGATTATCTTAAGTTTAGTGTCATGGCCCAAACAGACAATTCCACCCCACGGCTTTCGTGCCTGGACCGCTATCTCACGCTGTGGATTTTCCTAGCGATGGCGGCGGGCGTGGGCATCGGCTTTTTGTTTCCCGCCGCGGTCCATGATTTGAGCTCGGCGGTATCGGTTGGGACCACCAATGTCCCGATTGCGTTTGGCCTAATCCTGATGATGTACCCACCCTTGGCGAAGGTGCGCTATGAGGAAATGGCCGACGTATTTCGAGACTGGAAAGTGTTGGGCCTCTCGCTCTTACAGAACTGGGTCATCGGTCCCGTGCTCATGTTCGTGCTTGCCACCCTATTTTTGCGCGATTACCCCGAATACATGACCGGTCTCATTCTTATCGGCCTGGCGCGCTGCATTGCGATGGTCATCGTGTGGAATGAACTCGCGAAAGGGGACAACGAGTACGCCGCCGGGCTAGTGGCGTTCAACAGTGTGTTTCAGGTGTTGTTTTACAGTCTCTATGCCTGGGTTTTCATCACCTTGCTGCCGACTTGGTTCGGCGTGAGCGGCGCAATCGTGAAAATCACCATCGGCGAGATCGCCCGGACCGTGTTCATCTACCTGGGGATTCCGTTCATTGCTGGTTTTCTGACGCGCTTCTTTCTGGTTCGCGTGAAAGGGAAGGACTGGTACCAATCGACCTTTGTGCCCAAAATCAGCCCGCTCACGCTGGTTGCCTTACTCTTTACGATCGTCGTCATGTTCAGCCTCAAGGGCGAACTGATCGTGCAACTTCCGCGGGACGTCGTCCGCATTGCGATTCCGCTTCTGGTGTATTTTGTCCTCATGTTTCTGATCTCATTTTTCATGGGGCACAGCATCGGCGCGGATTATGGTAAAACCACTACGCTCGCGTTCACGGCCGCGAGTAACAACTTCGAATTGGCGATTGCCGTGGCTGTGGCAGTATTCGGTATCAACAGCGGCGCGGCATTCGCTGCTGTGATCGGTCCGCTCATCGAGGTGCCGGTGATGATCGGATTGGTGAATGTGGCGTTGTACTTCCAGAGACGATTTTTCGTTTGATCGGGTCTTTTGGATATCCCGTTGTTGATCGCGTGGGCGATTATGAACCCTGAGACAAACGCCGTCCAGGTTCGGCGCGACTGCTCTCTGCATAAGCCTGTCTGGCTCTGTCTTTCCGGTCTCAGGACTTGCCATAGAATTTACACCTGTGACAATGCCTCGGCGGCTCTGGTTCATGCTAGCAACTTTCTCAGTTTGTCTTTATAAACAACGAATATGTCTGAGTTGTTTTGGAAGCTCTTGGGGGCCGATGGCCTGCCGCCGGAGTCGAGAAAGAAACTCGGCGTGGTGGCGCTCCTTTATTTCATCCAGGGCGCGCCGGCGGCGATTTTGTGGGAGCTCTTGCCGGTTTATTTCCGGATCAACGGCGTGTCGCTGCGCGCCATCGGCGGGCTCAGGCTCCTGGAGCTTCCCTATTCGTTAAAAGTGTTCTGGTCGCCGCTGGTGCACCGCTACGGTGACAGGCGCTTGTGGATGCTGGGCTGCATGCTGGGCATCGCCGCTATATTGTCCGCCTTGCCGTGGGTCGACGTGGCGAGGGTCGGCTGGATCGTGCTGTTGCTCATCCTTGCGCTGACGACTCTATCGGCAACCCAGGACGTCGCCATCGATTCCTATTCCGTCGGATTGGTGCGGCGCGAGGAGGAGGGCGCCGCTAACGGCGTGCGCGCTTCGGCTTATCGGGTGGCATTGGTGCTCGCCGGCGGCGGGTTGGTTTTTCTCGCCGCCGTGTTGGAGTGGAACGCGCTGTTTATTATAGCGGGGGTTGTCTTTGCGTTGCTCGGCCTCGCGACGCTCGCAGTGCCCCGTTTGAACTTACCGGAACAGGCGCGCGCCCATTGGTTGCAAGGATTTTGGCAATGGGCGGGCACCTGGCGCATCATACCGCTGGTGCTTTTTGTGCTGACCTACAAGCTCGGCGAATTCGCCATCGGCCCGATGGTCAAGCCGTTCTGGGTCGATTACGGCAAGAACATCTGGCCCGCGCAGGAAGATTTGATGTTTCAGATCGGACTTTTTCCCACCACCTTCGGTATCGCGCTGAGCGTCGTCGGCGCCTTGATGGGCGGGGCGTTCATCTCGCGCTACGGCATCTTTCGCAGCGTCTGGTTCCTGGGCTTGCTCCAGGCCGTGTCCAACCTCGGCTATTCTTTCGTCCAGTGGCTAGACCTCGGCCGCTACGGCCTTTATGGCGCGTCGATGTTCGAGTCGCTGAGCGGCGGTCTGGGCACCGCGGCATTTTTGGCTTTCTTGATGAACGTTTGCCAGAAAGAACATGCGACGGTGCAATATGCGTTTCTGTCTTCGATTTTTTCTCTTACCGGCCGGCTGATCGGCGCCATCAGCGGGCTCGGAGCGGAGCGCTACGGCTACGGCAACTATTTCGCTTTGACTTTCTTGTTATCGATGCCGGCCTATTTGCTTTTGCCGTGGGTCAGAGGGTGGATTCAAGAGGACCGCCGTTCCTGAGGTGATGCTTTACCTTCCATTTTTCCAGCTCGCGCAGGAGCAGTTTCCAACCGGCGATTTCTCGTTGCGGTCGCACCAGGGTCGCGGCCCGCTCGCAGGCTCGTTTCAGCGATTGATAGAACGCATGATCGTATTCGGCGCGCAGGAATAACTCGGCGAGCGCCATGGTGTCGCCGACGGGAAAATAGCCGGGATAATCCTTGCCCAGGGTGCCCATCAAGCCGGGTATTTTTGACGCAATGACGGGCACAGACGAAGCCAACGCTTCGGATAAAACGTTGGAGCTTCCTTCCATGCGTGACGTGATCGCCAGCAAGTGGCTGCGCGCCAGCACGCGGCGGGTCATCCAATAGGGCAGCTCGCCGACCCAACTATAGCGCGGGTTGGTAGCGGCCTCGGCTTGGGCCTGTTTACCGAGAGCCGAGTCCAACGCCTTGCCGATGTGCAGCACTTCGAGACTGGAAAAGCCGGGAATCTCGCGCGCCGCCAGTGCCGCGCGCATCGGGTCCTTCTCGTCGCGCAGATGGCCGATAACGCAGACTCTGAAAGGTTTTGCCCGCTTGGGAGCAGACACTTTGTGGGGATCGGCGGATTGGTAAATGATGCGGGTCTTGGCGTGATAATGCTTAGGCAACTCAGTGAGAGCCTGTTTTTGCAGGGCAATCAGGCGAGTAGCAAGCTTCAATGAATGTTGTGCTTCAGCATCGCCGTGAATATCCCGGTAGACGTCGGTGCCCGTCAAAACGACGACCAGGGGCAGGTCTGGATGAAGCTCGTGGAACGTCAGAATCGATTTGTAACTGCGCCGGGCATGGAGCGCGATCATTAAATCACAGGACGCGCCGGAGTAGCGTTGGACGACCTCGACTTTATGGCCCAGGCCGCGCAAGATGCGCGACCAGCGCACCGCTGTGATCTTATTGCCATTGTTCAAACGCAATGGCGCGGGCGTGACGAGTTGTATTTTCACGGTTTCCAGCTATCTCGCGCAGGTTCTAAATCCGGCCCAGACATCGCGCCGGTCCGGGGTGTAAAAGTTTCTCCAGGTGTTACGGATGAGCAGTGGAGAAGTTGCCCAGCAGCCGCCGCGCAGAACTTTGTGAGTACCGAACCACGGCTTCGAGTATTCCTTATAAGGATCAACGGTAAACCCAGGATAGGGTAGAAAATCGTCCGCTGTCCACTCCCAAACGTTGCCGATCATCTGGCGGCAGCCAAAAGCGCTGTCGCCGGCCTCATGGGCGCCGACATCGACTAGACCGCCGGCGCGCCAATCCAAGTTGGCGCGTTCCACCGTGGACGGTTCGTCGCCCCAAGGAAAATGGCGCCGTCGCGCGCTGAGCGCGTTGCGCGTCTCGATGGGCTCACCCGATGCGGCTGCTTCCCACTCCGCTTCCGTCGGCAGGCGGCGTCCAGCCCAGTTGCAATAGGCATCGGCCTCGAACCAACTGACGTGAACCGCCGGAAAGTTTTCTTTCAATGGCACGTGCTGATTGAAAACTCTCTGTTGCCACGCTCCGCCCGCCGCTTTCCGCCAGTAGATCGGATGTTCAAGTCTTTCTTTAAATTCTGCTATCTCCGTTTTTTCATCGAGCGCTTTATTGAAAAACTTCGCCAATGATCGCTCAAGCTGGGGCGCGCCGCCGGTCTCAAGCCAGCGCCAGCCTTCTCGGCTCCAATATTGTCTTTGGCGATACCCGCCGTCCTCGACGAAGGCAAGATATTCTCCGTTGGTCACCGCCGCCCGGGCGATTTGGAAGGGTTTGATATCGACTTGATGCGCCCATTTCTCGTTGTCGAGCACGAATGGATACTCCGGCGTGGCACCGATGAGAAATCTCCCGCCGGGAATTTTCACGTCGCCGCGGCAGGGGCCGCCGCCGGACTCTGGCGCTATTTCAAGGTCGGCTAATCGCGGCGCCGGATAACCTAGGGTCTGGCGCGTGTAGGCCAGCGCTTCGGCGTGCATCGCCTCGTGAAAGCTGACCAGCAGATAAAAGTAAAGTGTATCGTTAGAAATCTCGTCCGACCGTTCAAGCCGCTCAATGCTCTCAGCCAACACCGATTCCATGTATCGAATGGTGGCGTCGCGCCCGGGCAATCGCAGCTCCCAGCGCGCGTCGTGAGCAACGTCGGTGGAGTTATAAATCTGGTCGCCGTTTTCCAGCAGTGGTTTTCGTTTATATAAGTGGCGCAGCGTCCAGAACTCCTGGGTCCAGGCGACATGGCCGATTTCCCATAGGGGCGGGTTGACGATGGATAGGCGCGGCCCGATCATCTGGCGATCGCCGAGATCTTCGACGAGAGCAAGTGTGCGGGCGCGAAATGCGCGCATAACGCCGATGATCTCGCGAGAATTCAATTGGGCGGGACACATACTAGCCACAATAAATACTTCTGACAGTGTTGGGGGTTGGTTCAGTGAGAAGTGGGCTCAAAGTTCAAAGTCCAGAACGAGTTCAATCCTTGAACTTTAAACTTGAAAATCGTCTTAGTTCGGCAGAAATTTCGCCGCCAGCTTGTGGAACTGGTCCATGGCGTCCCACTGCACCAGATGCTTGCAGTTATCGACGATATGTAAAGCCATTGCTATGCTCCTTGGTATTGCAATTTCTAGTTCTTCATGTAGCGCAAATCTCGCCGCGTGACAATCCGAAAGGAGGCTAGCGCGAAGCGATGGCCATTAGACCTTGCCACGGTTTTAACTCCCGCGCCCATTTTTTTTGGCGGTTTTTCGCGATGTAATCGCAGGCCAAGCGGAGTCGGGCGCGCCCATCAGACGATAAGCGCAACGACCGCCTGGTCTCCTTGACCCGCTGGTGAGCATCGCAGAATTCGCGCATGGCACGCCAATGCGGAAGAGCGGCCGCGCCAAAGCGACGCTTGACGCCGGCGCGCCAGCTTGTTTCGGGATTGTATATTTCCGGTTTGGCGGCGTAGTCAAGACAAGTTGCCAGAGGCAGAAAACTCAATTCTTCCTGGAGCAAAGGATTGTTGAGGTAGCCATAGACAATTTGCGGCAAGCGCGGATCGCGGCCCGTGAGCGGCCCGATGTGCAACTCATCGCGCATCGATAAATCGTTGACGGGATAGTTATCCCAGAGAATGAGCGGATGGCGGATGCGCCTTGCGATAGATAGCACATGCGCCTGCGTGATTTTCGTTGGCACAACCGCCGGCCCGGTCCACAGGCAGGCTACGTCGGCCGGCAACTGTTCGGCGAGGTTTTCAAGAAAATTGGGCTCGAAGGCGCCGAATACCCGCGCAAGCAGCGGGTCGGGGCTGTAATACGACGGGCAAACCCACCATTCAACCCCGCGCCATGGGCGAGGTTGGGCGGCGATTATTTTTGCCAGCCATTGGCCTTCGGCGCGGGCCAGACTATTCTTAAAACGCCTTCGGTCCACCGCGTGCTCAAGGCGCGAGGGTATGTCGTCGAACAGCACGGCAAAAGTCCGTACGCCGGCAGCGTAAAAGCGCGTGGCTTTGGCGAGCAGGATTTTTACCGGTTCATCGGCGGAAAAGCATAATCCTTTGCCGGGGTGAAAGCCGTAAACAAAATCAATCTTGCTTCGCCCCGCGGCGCGGATCAATTGTAACAGCGCATGCCAGCGTTTTGGGGGATAGGGAGATGCCCAGCGCTCGCGGTGGTAGGGATCATCCTTCGGCGCATAGAGATAAGTATTCATGCCGACCTTCGCGCCAAATGCAAACAGCGCCTTGCGCCGCGCCATACTCCAGGGCGGGCCGAAAAAACCTTCCACTACGCCGCGGCGCTGAAATGTCCGGATCTTCGCCATGAGCATTTTAATGTGGCACAGGGGTGTCGTGGTGACAAGGTTCAGTGTCCCCTGGCGAAGTTCACTGCGGCGACGGAATATATTCATGTCGCCAACGACCGGCCCGCCGTTTTACCCATGGGCGATCGTTTAAGGGGGCAAAGGGCGGCAAGCGCCACGGAAAATCCGAGGATATTTTATGATAACTGGAGATACGGGTTCAGTAGGTTTGTCCCGTAATACTATCGTACGTGAAGCTTGGCTTGGTGCCTGCGGGTTTGCTTCCGACCACGGTATAAGCTGTGGGTGTTATGAGGTTGATAACGAGATTTACTCCCTGTGTTTGCTGAAAGCCAAAAGGTTCGATTTCCGTCGGCGTCGTCGGGTAGACGTATTTCACCCCGTAGTAGCTCTCCATCGCCATGGCGGCATTTTTGACGTCTGATTTCATTTGTGTGTCGACTCCGCCCCTCCGATAGGCAATGTACTGGGGGATTCCGATAGCTGCTAAAATCCCGAGTATGGCCATCACGACGAGCAGCTCGATGAGCGTGAAGCCGTGTTTGTTGGAAATGAGGTTTATTTTGGTTGCCGCGCCTGTATTATCCATCAGTATGAACCTACGACTAAATATTATAACGTTCGAAACCAATCATGTATCCTGTGGTGTTGGCTAAATAAGTAGTCTTTTTCCAATCTACGCCCATTATGGTCTTTTCTTGTAATTGTTGTCGTCATTTTCCGCATCTAGAATTATATCTCCAGAATGCAGATGTCGGGCCAATATCAATTTACGGCAAATCTATGCGGCCGGGGTGCACCGATTATTCGAAATACACCTGGAATAAGGAGGTATAGTCACATTTTGCGGCTGCCGCGGGCCGGATTTTGGCAATCTGGCTGTGCGGACAAAAGCGGCGTAACCTTCCCTTGCGACGAAAATGCCGTTTGCGTAGGATACCGACTGTTTCGCCAACGCCAGGCTGAAATGTTTTAAATATGCATATGTTCAATCGCGTTTGCTCAGTGTTCTTCGCCTTGTGCATCCCGCTGGCCGCATTTGCCGCGTCGGATGCCAAATTTCTGGCCGATATGGTGCTCATCCCAACGGGGCCGTTCACCATGGGTGGCAACGCCGGACCAGAGGATGAACGGCCGCAGCATCGAGTGGCTCTCGGAGAATACCTAATCGACCGAAATAAGGTCACCAATGGCCAATTTGCCGAGTTCATGAGTGCCAGGGGCACCCACGCAGCCGACGGCCAGCGCTGGTATGACACCGACGACAATGACGCGCGCATACACCGGCGAAACGGGCGATGGAGCGCCGATCCCGGCCATGAAAATGACCCGGTGGTGGAAGCGTCGTGGCATGGCGCTCGGGCGTATTGCGAATGGTTGGGAAAAAGACTGCCGACGGAAGCGGAGTGGGAAAAAGCAGCGCGTGGCACCGATGGCCGGAAGTTTCCCTGGGGCAATGAGCCGCCGGACAAGACGCGCGCCCATTTCGGCGGCGCTTGGAACGAACTTAAACCGGTGGGGAGTCTCCCCAAGGGCGCAAGCCCCTTCGGCATCCTCGACATGGCCGGCAACGGTTGGGAGTGGGTGAGCAGCGCGTATTTGCCGTATCCGTACGACCCAAACGACGGCAGAGAGGATTTGAACCGCGGCGTGGTGCGCGGCACCCGGGGCGGCGGCCACGATTCTCGGCCCGACGAATTAACGGCCACGCATCGCGGGCGCCAGGTCTCGCGCAATCCGCGCGGCGGGCATCATAACATTAGTTTTCGTTGCGCCCGATAACCGCGCGGCGTTTGGCCTATGCCAGTTTATCTATTCACAAAAGGAATGCTCATCGGCTTCGTCGTCGCCATTCCCGTTGGACCGTTGGGGCTTCTTTGTATCAACCGGGCGCTTGCCATGGGTGCCCTGTGTGGGCTCTTCTCCGGTTTTGGTGTCGCTACTGCGGACGCCCTGGCGGCAGGTATCGCGGCCCTGGGTATCACTCTGATATCGGCGTTTCTCATCGAGCATCAGGCGGCGCTGCGCCTTGTGGGCGGAATTTTTCTTTGTTACCTGGGCTACAAAATCTATCGGACGCGGCCCGTTGCTCAACTACCGCCGAACAACGTCACCGGTTTGTTCAGTGCTTACGCGACGACTTTCTTACTGACTTTCTCCAATCCGGTGACGATTCTCTCGTTTGTGGCGATATACGCCGGGTGGGGCGTGCAGAGCTTGCGCGAGCACTATCTAAGCGCGGCCATCCTTACTCTTGGTGTTTTTGCCGGCTCGGCGCTCTGGTGGGTTCTGGTGTTCAGCGGCATGTCGCTTTTTCGCGACGCCTTCAGTGCGCGGGTCATGGCTACGATTCACAAGGTTTCGGGAACGATTATCGCCGGGTTCGGCTTGATCGTGTTGCTCAGCCTGTCGCCGCTGCGAGCCGCATTGGGCATTCAATTCTGATGGCCCGGGATCGAAACATGAACAATCTGCAGCCTTGAGAATCAATCCGGTAAACAGTAGATCCGGGTTGACAGGCGCGGTGCGATTGGAGCAAATATAGCTCAACAAAGGAGGTTTCTATGGGACTATTAAAAATTGAGGGAGTGACGCACTGGTCGATTCCGGTCAATAAGCTGGACGAGTCGGAGGCGTTCTATGGCGATCTGCTCGGGCTTAAACATCTGGGACGTCTCGGCAACTCAGGGATGTCTTGCTTCAACGTCGGCGACAACAATATATTGCTTTGCGAACGCGCTCCGACGGTGGACAAATCCCATGTCGAAGATCAAAACGTGCACCATTCTTTCACGGTAACACCGGAAATACTTGTGCAGGCGTGTAAGATTTTTGCCGAGAAAAAAATTCCCATCGACCGGCTCTATTACCGGGCGAAGGGGTTTTTCACGGGCAGGGAGCTTTACTTCTTCGATCCGAGCGGCAATCGCCTCGAGCTGCGCGACCCGACCTGGAAGGAAGGGATGCCCGAGCCGACGTTTGAAGAACTCGCCCAATCTTAGCGGGCGAGATCCGTTCCAATCGTTCAAACCGTTCAAGCAGTTCAAAACGTTTCAGCGGCGCCATCGCGCCGCGGAATCGTTGATTTACACACGCCGATATTTGTTACCCCACCGGTTTGGGGCTATTTTAGGCGAGAACGATTTGAACGCTTAGGTCGGCCAAATCGTTGACATGC
>DASWHT010000298.1:0-6935 GCA_036398075.1 Binatia bacterium
TAACAATCAATTAAGGAGGCGCTATGCCCGAGGAACTCAGGGAGATCTACCGTGATTACCAGGACGGAAAAATCTCGCGCCGGGATTTTATCAGCAAAGCCGTGCTTGTAACGGGAAGCCTGGCGGCGGCGAATAGTTTGATCGGCGGTTTAATGCCAACCGACTCTCACGCCGCTCAGGTCGCGCCTACAGATCCTGATATTTTAACTCACAACGTCGCATACGAAGCCAAAGCCGGGCCGGTCTCGGGTTATCTCGCGCGCCCGGTGAAAGCGGGACAATATCCAGGACTGATCGTGATCCATGAGAACCGGGGCCTTGATGATCACGTTCGCGACGTCGCGCGTCGTTTTGCCAAGGAGGGGTACGTCGCGCTCGCCCCAGATTTCCTTTCCCGCCAGGGTGGAACTTTAAAGGCGAACCCCAAAGGCGGAGGCTTGCCGAACATCCGCGAATTGGCTCCGTCACAAGGAGTCGTAGAAGATACCGACGCGGGGATCAGATACTTGCAGGTTCTCCCCGATGTCCGGCGCGACCGAATGGGAGTCGTGGGATTCTGCTGGGGCGGGGGGATGGCATTTATCACCGCAACTCAGATACCGCACCTCAGATCTGTTCAGATAACGGGGCTCAGGGCTGTTGTCGTGTATTACGGCGCGAGCCCAAGTCCTTTGGAGCTGGTGAAGAGTATTCAAGCGCCGGTGTTGGCTAACTACGGTGAAAAAGACCCGAACATCAACAAAGGAATTCCGGACACGGAAGCGGCGATGAAAAAATACAACAAGATTTATGACTATAAGATCTATCCGGGCGCACAACACGCTTTTAACAACGACGCCAACCCGGAGCGTTATAATTCCCAGGCGGCAAAAGAAGCATGGGAGCGGACGATGGAGTTCCTCAAAAAACAACTAAAGAGCTGACACAGCAACTTCGTTAGTTGTGGGGAACCGGCCCAGGACCATGGCCGGGCCGGTTCCCGTTTCCATTCTGAAATTTTTCCTCTCGTAATCTTACCTCGAAGCCGATAGACTCGCCGCCATGAAAAGAATTCAATTCTTGGCGTTGGCGCTCTGGATCTTGACGGCGGGCGCGCCGGCCTCCGCCCAGGAACTCAAGAAAGTCAAGATGGGCTACCCGGCGTTCAGCCTCACCTTTCTGACTTTTTTCGTCGCCAAGGACGCGGGGATCTACAAGAAACACGGCCTGGATGTTGATCTCGTCCAGCTCGCCGGCGCGGTGCAAACCTCCGCGCTGGTCGCCGGAGAGATCGACTATCTCACCGGCATCACCAGTCCGCTGGTGGCCGCCGCGCGCGGCCTGCCGTTCAAAGGCATCATGGTCACCCACGAGCGCACCCTCTTCTGGCTCATCGGCAATCAGGAAATTCGCCGCGCGCAAGACCTTATCGGCAAAACCGTGGCGGTGGACCGGCTTGCTACGTTGCAGGACATCGTCGCCCGCGACCTGATCAAACGCAAAGGCGTGAACCCGGATCTCGTCACCTACATTCAAACCGGCTCGGTTTCCAATAGCGTGCAGGCGCTCAGCCAAGGGAGCGTCGCCGCCGCTGTACTCTCCTTGCCGCACAACGTAATCATGGCGCAAAAGGGCTACCGCGAAATCGCGTCGGCCCCCGAATTCAACCTCCGTTCCGCCTCCGGCGGCGTGGCGACCCGCGAAGCAAAGCTCAAGCAGGAACCGGCGCAGGTGAAAACCGTGATCCGCGCCACGTTCGAAGCCATGGACTTTAACCGTAAAGAAAAAGCCTGGATGGTGAATTATATCCAGAACAAATGGAAGGTCGCCCCGCAAGTTGCTGAAGAATCCTATAAGGCGTGGCTGAACGGCTTCACGGCGGACGGAAAAATTCCACTGAAAGATCTGCAGGAAATCTACGATCAGGCCTACGCCGCGCAGTTGATTCCGACGCCGGTACCGGTAGCCAAAGTCATGGACTACTCGCTGCTGGATGAGGTATTAAAAGAACGAAAATAGCCACAGTAGTGTCTCAGAAATTCGAGAACATTCCGATGTCTCCCTGTCGTCATTCCCGCCCCGTGGAAGAATGGCTGATCTTCCACGGGGGGGATTCTAGAACCCCCACTAAATCTCCCCCTTAGCACAGGGGGAGACAAAGAGGGGGTCAAAGATTTCGGCTCGCCCCCCGCTTTCGCTGGGGTTGGCCGGAATGACGTGTGAATAAGTCCGCAGACTAACGATACTTGACACTGGTGAATCTAAATAAGGAGTTGGGAAAATGGCGACACAAGCTTTCGTCGATTCAGTTATCAAAGAAATTATTCAGCCGGGCGTCGGGGAGTTAGTGGAGCTGCCTTACTTCACGGAGCTGCGCAGCGGCAAACTTTCGATGAAAAGATTGCAAGGCTGGGCGCTGCAGCACTACTTGCACAACGTGGCGCTGCTTAGAGGCTTCGCTCTCTGCATGGTGAAAAATAGCCACGACCCCGATCTTTTCAAATATTTCCTCTATCAGATGAACGAAGAACAGTACCATCCGGATCTTGCCAAGAAATTCGGTATCGCCATCGGTCTCAAAGAAGATGACTTCGCCATGGCCACGCCGATCTTTGAGTGCCTCGCGCACACGAGCAAGACCATTCACGGCATGCTCCTGGGATCGGCATCGGAAAACCGAGCCTCGGCGTTGGTGAACGAAACCATGGTCTGCCGCTACTCGGAGGAGCATATCAACGCGCTGCGCAAACACTACGGGCTTAATGACAACGCGATCCAATTTTTCACCGTGCACGCCATTGCCGACCAGGAACACACGCAAATGGCCGCCGATGTTATCGTCAAACACGCCGCCACCGAGCGCCAGCAAGAGTTGGTGCGCGAGGCCGCCGGCCACATGGTGCGATTTAAGATCGCCAAGTTTGAAGGCATCTACAACGCGTACGCCTAGGACGGATTATTCGTCGCCAGAAAAAATTACGACACTGTGTCGGGGGTGAGCCAGGAAGAGCGAACTGCGCCGCCGTTCATGGTTCGAGAGCCTCACCACGAACGGCTGGTGCCTTGACCGTTCACCCTGACCTTGTCGAAGCGTTCTTCGAACTTAGACGCGAACCAACTGTTACAGTTCACTAGAGTTCACAGGAGCGTCCAAAACTGCCCAGAACTACGTTGTTGGACCGTGGTGGGTCGCGCCCCGAGCAAAAATGCCCGATGGGTAAAATAGCCCGATGTCCTTTCTTATTTGGATCTGTGGGCATCGAACTGGTCGTTACCGATAAAATACTTAACATGCGTCGATTCCCGGTGACGCGCGCTTTCTCTCAATCGCCACGCCACTCCTAGCGCTGCCGTCCAGTTTTCTCAGGCGCGCGACTTTGCACAAGATTAGACGCCGCTTGCGCCGCCGGCTCTTCAGACCGTCGGGCATAGCTTAAGCGAAATAACTGATTCACTCCGACACCCTGCGAGCGCTCTTCGCCCGTGAAATAAGGCAAAGAACCATTTCTAAGCCACGGGATTGTTTGTGTATCTACGCTGACATCACGGCGTTGTCCTTGGGCAACGCGGCCGTGGCATGAGCGTTGCTCATAAGGCTATCTCACTTGCATCCGGTTTCGGCATCCTTGAGAGCACGATCGACGCGTGACGATTTGACGGATTCCAGCCGGGACCGGGTCCCACGCTGGTAACGAGTCCAACCTTCATTCACACAGCAGGGTCCGACACCCTGGGGAGGTTGGCAGGCCCGGGCCGCAAGGCCCGGGCTGTTTTTTTTTCTCCGCAATTCACCTCAAGAAAATTAACCACAAAGGGACCAGCGCGACAGATCCGCAACTAAAATTGAGCCAGAAGAGAAAAAAATTTTGCGCCCTTTGCGGTTAAATCCTCCCCTCCGACACCGACTCCGGGCAGCCACATAGGGCTGCCCCTACAATCTTTTCTATGCGCTCTTTGTGGTTGAATCTCTTCTTCTCTTTGGTTGCGGCTTCGCCGCGCCGAGGCCAAGGATTTGAAGCTCAGCCCGAAAAGATGCTCGTCCACTTGGCCATCACCGCCCGTTGCCGCTCCGAGCTGATTTCGGCGGCGGGCGGAAATCGGTCGCGCCACTCGTACGGACGGCAGGCGTCGATGATCATGCGCGAGCTGAAGCCCTTTCTTTCTCGTGGAATAATCGGATCCAGCGGGCCGCTCCAGCAGCGCCTGAGAATCTCGACGGCGTCCACCGGGTCGGCGCGGCTGCACATGGCCCAGAGAACATCGTTGATATCATAAGCGTCGATATCGTCATCGACGACAACGACGTACCGGCCCAAATAGGCCGCGCCCTGGCACTGGCTGGCAACCAGCCCTGCCTGGCGCGCGTGGCCAGGATAGCGCTGGCGTATCGACAACACGGTCATAAACCGGCGGAAGTAACTCGCCACCGCCGCCACATCCGGGACGCCGGCTTTTTCCACCTGGTCGCGAATGTATGCGGCGCGCAAGAGTTCATAGCAGTGCTCGGCGCGCGCCGTCGGCCTGTACTCAGGCGACGCGGTGATGATCGGATTGTTACGGTGATAGAGCCGGTGGACTTTGATTAGCGGTTCCATTTTTTCGCCGCTGGCGTAGTAGCCGGTCCACTCGCTGAACGGTCCTTCTTCTTTGCCCTGGTCCGGCAAAAATTCCGCTTCCACGGCGATCTCGGCGTAAGCGGGGATCGGCAAGCCCGTGACTTCACCTTCGATGACTTCCACGGGCTCGCCTTTGATGCCGCCGACGGCGTCGAACTCCGACCGCCCATAGGGCTCCGGCCGGGTGGCGACCATGTGCAGCAGCGGATCGACGCCGAAGCAAAGCACCACTGGACAAGGCCTCCCCTGGTCGAAGTATTTCTGCCGGTGCATGCGTCCATGTTTTCCCGGTGAAATATTCATGCCCATGGTGTTTCGGTCATGCACCATGACGCGGTAGCAGCCGACGTTGACCCAGCCTTCATCGGGATCGCGGGTAATCACCACATGGCCGGTGCCGATGTAACGGCCGCCGTCGCGCTCGTGCCAGAAGGGCACGGGAAATTTGAAAAGATCGATGTCGTCGCCCTTGAAAACATTTTCCAGCACCGGTCCTGACTCTACGGTGACAGGCGGTATCGACACCGGCTTCGCCAACCGCTCGCGCCAGGCCCGAATGAATTCTTCCCGCGTAATGTCCAGCGGCAGATTCGTCGTCAGCGCCGAGCGGCGCAGGCTTTCGAAAAAGCCGACGAGAATGCGAAAGCCCGAGGGATAGTCTTTGATATCGTCAAACAGCAGCGCCGGACTGTTTTCCTTGTGCTTCGAGGCCAGCACCGACAGCGCGCCGATTTCCAAATTCCAATCCGCGCCTTTGACGACTTTCAGCTCGCCCAGCTCGTCAACTTTTCGAATCCATTCGCGCACGTCTTTATAGCTCATCTTGCCTCCCGCGATTTAGCCACAAGTACGAAGTCAGCGCGCGCTTTGCAAGCGCCCGGCGAACCTGATAAACGCCACAACGAGACCGGGTCGCAGTTCAAAGTTCAAGGTTCAAAGTTCAAGGTTCAAGGTTCAAAGTTAGGGATAGCGGTTATGCGATTCGATTACGGACAGGAATACATTGAACCTTGAACTTGGAACCGCCGGGGCAGTGTCCTCCCCCAGGCGCACCCCCACAGCATCATGGGAAAGCCGGAGATCAAGAAGCCGGAGGATCTCAAAGGCAAGAAGATCGGCGTCGGGCGCATCGGCGGCAACTCGCACTGTTTTGCGGTTTACGGTATGCGCCAGGAAGGAATGGACCTGGCGCGAGATACCAACTTCATTCAAACCGGCGGCGCTCCCGAAACATTTTTAGCTTTGACCTCGGGAGCGGTGGATGCCGCATCGATCACGACGCCGCAGGACACGCGGGCCGCCTTCATGGGTTACAACTATGTCATCGACGGTAGAGAGTTGAAACCGCCCTACGTGGCCACCGGTTTCGTCACGCTACACTCGGTCATCGCCAAACGGCCCAAAGTGGTCAGCCAATTCATGCACATGATGGCCGAGTCCTATAAAATCATGGTAACCGACCGCGACTTGGCTTTCAGACTGATGGCCAAAAAAATTGGTCTTACCGACCGAAAAATTTTTGACGCAGCCTACAGCGCGGAGTTAAAGGTGTTGGAGCCGCGCCTTGAAATAAGCCCGAAGGCGATCCAGGCCACGCTCGACGAAATCAGCAGGACCGATCCGCGCGCCGCGAAAGTTTCGCCGCAGCAGCTGATAGATAGACGTTTCTTGGAAGAGATGGAAAAGGACGGAACGTTCGAGCGCTTGGGCCTGCGGTGAGCGCGCGTGGCGCGCGGTTCAACGTTCAAGGTTTAATAGCTTTCGAATTCCGGCCTTGAACCTTGAACACTTGAACTTTGAACGGCTTGCCCTGCGTCAATGCAGGGCAAGCCCCACCACCTTCGCCGGATTCCTTGTGCACACCGTATACAGTTCGTCCTGATTTAAGCCGAATGCTTCCATATAGCCGCGCAACAGGCGCATCGCTTCGACGGAATCGGGGAAGAGCGGCTCGCCGGCGTCGCTGGAAAGCGTGAAATGCTCGGGCCCGACTTCGCGTATAGTGTTGTACATGATTTGCGGGTCGACGCCGAGGAGCGGCGACAGCTCGTCCCACGTAAAATTAAAAAGAATGCCCGCGCTGCACAGTTCTTTCATCATTGCCGCCGAGACGTTAAGGAACGGACTGAAGGGATGATCGATAACCGCGCGTTTGAGCCCGACCTTGTTGACTTCTTCCGCGAGCTTGTAAATCTCCGGGTGGGTCGCGTGGCCGAAGAAAAGCGCGACGTTTCGGTCGGCGCAAATGCGGACGATCTCGCGGACTTCGGCTTTGAGTTCGCCCTTCTCGTCTAAATTATAGTGACCCAGCTTTAACGCCTTATCCCAAGGCAGCGGGCC
>DASWHT010000299.1:0-6532 GCA_036398075.1 Binatia bacterium
ATGAGCCTCCCTGGTTTTTCAATCCTGTTTTTTTCTCTGCGAGTTTTTCTCTATAGGATTTTTCTCCTTTCAAGGTGATTTTCTGACTAGGGTGAATCAGCCGATCCACGATGGCTTCGGCGACCACCGGATCTTCAAACAGTTTAAGTCCTCCCTGGATCTCGACGCGCTTAACCGGTTGATCGGGGTTTTTCTGTTGACACCCTGGCGCCGTTACGATTATTTTGCCGGCAAAGCGAATTTTCATAAAATGTCGGAATTTTCCCGAACTACACATCGCTTTCTCGCGCGGCGATTTGACGCGCGCTTGGCGTTTCTTTCCATCTTCATCTGATCCGGCGGGCTTTACTCGCGCCCGGCAAACCTTTTACTTCCTGAATCTGAAGTCGCCCGGCGGCTCATATTGTACAGCGATCTTGACAATAAAGACCTTTAGAGTCTATATTTAAATGCAGCAAGAGTTTATGAAGCGCGGCAAGGTGGGAGCTGAAAGAAGCTCGCTGATGAACGTCGGGCGGCGGGTCGATTACGCCGTGCGCGCTTTATCATATATCGCCGGCCAGCCCGCCGGCAAAGTCGTAAGCCGCTCGGATATCGAGAACAGCCAGGGCATCCCGTCATTTTATCTTTCCAAAATCATGAAAGATTTGGTGGCGGGTGGTTTGGTGGAGTCCCACGTGGGCTCAAAGGGCGGTTTCACTCTCGCCAAGCCGCCGCCGGCGATCAGCATTAAAGATGTCTATGAATGCGTCGAGCGGCCGTTGGTGTTGATGGAATGTCTTGAACAAGGCGCCAGTTACTGTTCTTTCTGTTCGGTTTGTTCGCAAAAGTCGGTTTGGGAAGAGGCGCAGGCCGTATTGGCCAATTTTCTCGGGGGCGTATTTATCAGCGACATCGCGGACCGCCAGGGACTCAGGGGGCGGCTCATTAAAGTGCCCATGCGGAAGGCGGTCTAATTGGAGAGGTCGTCATCGATGTTGGAAATAAGAAATTTGCACGTTAAAGTCGGCGACAGAGAGATTTTGCGCGGTATCAATCTGTCCGTTGGCACCGGTGAAGTGCACGCGATCATGGGACCCAACGGGTCGGGCAAAAGCACCCTCGCCCATGTGCTGGCGGGGCGGGAAAACTACGAAGTAACGGACGGCGAGGTTTTGTACCAGGGCAGAAATTTATTGACCATGAGCCCCGAGGCCCGGGCCCGGGAGGGAATTTTTCTGGCCTTTCAATATCCGGTGGAAATTCCGGGAATCAGCACCACTTTTTTTCTCAAGGCGGCGCTCAACGCAGTGCGCAAGCACCGGGGGCTCGAGGAGCTGGACGCGATGGATTTCCTGTCCTTGATCAAGGACAGGCTGAAGCTCGTCGAAATGGACCAGGCTTTGCTCAACCGGCCCCTCAACGAAGGTTTTTCCGGCGGCGAAAAGAAACGCAACGAAATTTTACAGATGGCGGTGTTGGACCCCAAACTCGCGATCCTCGACGAAACCGACTCAGGCCTGGATATCGACGCCCTGCGCGTGGTGGCCGGCGGCGTCAACGCGCTGCGGGCCAAGGATCGGGCGATGATCGTCATTACGCACTACCAGCGCCTGCTGGATTATATCGTTCCCGATTTTATCCATGTCCTTTATGAAGGGCGCATCGTAAAATCCGGCGTTAAAGAGTTGGCCTTGGAGCTCGAAAAGAAAGGCTACGATTGGCTTAAGAGCGAAACCGGGGCGGCGCTCTGACCTGGGGAGTTCAAGGTTTAATGCCTGCCCTGAGCCTGACGAACGGGTTCAAAGTTTAAGGTACGAACGGCGAGCCAAGAATCTTTGAACCGGTAACCCGCAATACTGGGCATTTAACCGGCACTATAGCGATGGCTACCAGCAAAGGTAAAGAACAATTTCTAAGCGCGTTTGAGCGGCGCTTCGCTAACGGCACAGGCCCGTCCTGGCTCGCCAAACTGCGCCGGTCGGCCATCGAGAGATTTGGCGAGCTGGGCTTTCCGACGACGCGCCACGAAGACTGGAAATACACCAACGTCGATCCCATCGCCGCGCTGGATTTTAATTTGACAAAGCAAAACGGCGTCGAGATTGCGACGAAAGATTTCCTCGCTCTCTCCTTCGCGGATGGGGCGCCGAACCGTCTTGTGTTTATCAATGGCATTTACTCTGCCAAACACTCTTCGACGACAAACCTGCCGCCGGGCATGCGCGTCCAGAGCCTGGCCGAACTGTTGAGCCAGAATGACGACCTCGTTGCGCCGTGGCTGGCGCATTACGCCGGATTTGACGACCGCTCTTTTGTCGCGCTCAACACGGCATTTATGGAGGACGGCGCCGCCGTTTTCATTCCCGAGGGTTGCCGGTTGGAAGAGCCGATCCATATCATTTTCGTCTCGACGGGGGCCGCCCAACCCGTGGTCCTGCAGCCGCGCAATCTTATCGTTTGCGCCGAAATGAGCGAGGTCAAGATCGTCGAAAGTTATGTGGGGTTTGGCACGGGCGTCTACTTTGCCAACCCGGTGACGGAAATCGCCGCGGCGGCCGGGAGTGTTGTCGATCACTATCGCCTGCAACGCGAAGGAGAAACGGCTTTTCACGTGGGCACGATCTCGGCGCGTCTGGAGCGCGGGACGAGTTTTATGAGCCATCAGGTTACTCTAGGCGGCGCTCTGGTGCGCAACGACGTCCAGGCGATTCTCGCCGGCGAAGGCGCGGAGTGTAACCTTAACGGCCTTTACTTGACCGAGGGCGATCAGCATATCGACAATCACACGGAAATCGATCATGCGCAGCCGCGGGCGTCGAGCCGGGAGTTATATAAAGGTATCTTGCGCGGCCACGCCCGCGGCGTGTTTAACGGTAAAATCCTCGTGCGCAAGGCGGCGCAAAAATCGGACGCGCGCCAGACTAATAAAAACCTGATGCTTTCCAAGGACGCGGTGGTCAATAGCAAACCGCAACTGCAGATTTACGCCGACGATGTTAAATGCAGCCATGGATCGACCATTGGCCAGTTGGACCGCGACGCGCTGTTTTATTTGCGCTGCCGCGGCATCGGCGCAGAAGACGCCCGGAGCCTTTTGAGCTACGCCTTTGCGGCGGAAATTTTAAACAGGGTGAAAGTCGCCTCCCTGCGCGCGCGCCTGGATGAATATCTATTAAGCCAATTTGGCAGAACGGCGGCATTGCAATGAAAGCGGCGAAAGAAGCGATGGCGGTGGGATCACGGCGGGCGCGGTTCGATGTCGCTGCCGCGCGCCGCGATTTTCCCATCCTCAGCCGCAGCGTCCATGGCAAGCCGCTGGTCTACCTCGACAACGGCGCTACCAGCCAGAAGCCCCAAGCGGTCATCGAAGCCCTGAGCCGGTATTATCGCGAAGAGAACGCCAACATTCACCGCGGCGTGCATTTCTTGAGCGAGCGGGCCACCGCGGCCTATGAAGAAGCGCGCCAGAAAATACAAGCCTTCATTAACGCCGCGCATAAAGAGGAAATTATTTTCGTGCGCGGCACCACCGAGGCTGTTAATCTCGTCGCGCAAAGTTACGGGCGCAGCGCGCTGAAGGCGGGCGACGAAATCATCATTTCGGCCATGGAGCACCATTCCAACATCGTGCCCTGGCAGATGCTCCGCGAACAGACCGGCGCGCGCCTGCGCGTGATCCCGATCAATCACGACGGCGAGTTGGTGTTGGACGAATACCGCCGCTTGCTCAATGATAAGACGAAAATCGTTTCGGTGACCCATGTGTCCAATGCGTTGGGCAGCGTCGCGCCGGTGCGCGAGATCGTGGCGGCGGCCCCTGAACGCGGAATTCCGGTGATGCTGGATGGCGCGCAAGCCGTGCCGCATCTCAAAGTCGATGTCCAGGAGCTGGGGTGCGATTTTTACGCCTTTTCCGGCCACAAGATGTTTGGTCCCACCGGGGTCGGTGTGCTGTACGGGCGGCGGGAACTGCTCGACAAGATGCCGCCTTATCAAGGCGGCGGCGACATGATCAGCCTGGTGACCTTCGAGAAAACCCACTACAACGTCTTGCCCTATAAATTCGAAGCGGGGACGCCGAACATTGCCGGCGGCATCGGGCTCGGCGCCGCCGTCGATTACTTGCAACGCCTGGCGTGGGAGCAGGTCGTGGCCCATGAAGAAGACCTGCTGGCCTATGCCACGGAAAAGCTAGCGGTGATTGACGGCCTGAGGATCATCGGCACGGCCAAAGAAAAGGTCGGGGTGCTTTCTTTTGTCTTCGATAAAATCCACGCCCACGATGTCGGCACGATACTCGATCAAGAAGGCGTCGCGGTGCGCGCCGGCCATCATTGCGCCATGCCGGTGATGCAGCGCTTCGGCGTGCCGGCGACCACGCGGGCGTCCTTCGCGTTTTACAATACCCGGGACGAAATCGACGCTCTTGCCAACGCGATTCAAAGCGTGCTCAAGGTGTTTGGATGATGGCGGAACTTGAGGAACTCTATCAAGAGGTTATTCTCGATCACAACAAAAGCCCGCGCAATTTTCGTGTGATTGAGAACGCCGATCGCAAGGCCGAAGGATTTAATCCTCTGTGCGGCGATCATGTGACGGTTTATCTGCGGCTGCGGGACGGGCTGATCGAAGACATCAGCTTTCAAGGCTCGGGCTGCGCAATCTCCAAGGCGTCCGCGTCGATAATGACGGCGGAACTCAAGGGCAAGAAGGATTCCGATGCGGAAGAATTGTTTGATAAAGTCCACAAGATGCTCACCGGTGACGGCGTGGACGGCGGCCAAAGCTTGGGGAAGCTTACCGTCCTTTCCGGGGTGTCCAAATTTCCCGCGCGGGTCAAGTGCGCCAGCCTGGCGTGGCATACCATGAATTCAGCGCTCAAGGGCGGCTCCGAGGTCGCTAGCACGGAATGACGGGTGATAAGGAGGATTGCGGCATGAGCAGTGATAGGCCTATTATCCTCAAACGGGATTGCGCCGCGGTACTGGTGCCGAGCGGGGAAAAATCCACGCTGCCCGCCGGCAGTACCGTCTGGCTTACCCAATCTCTGGGCGGCAGCTACACCGTGATGACCGAGCGCGGACATATGGCTCATATCGACGGCTATGACGGCGATGCCCTCGGCATGGCGGCGGTAAGCGCGCTAAGACCTGAAGAGTCTGTTACAGGCGAAAGCATTGAGGCGATCGAAAAGCGCGTGTGGAGCCAACTGAGATCTTGTTTCGATCCCGAGATTCCGGTCAACATCGTCGATTTGGGCTTGATCTACCACTGCGGCGTGACCCGGCTCGCGCAAGGCGGCTATCGCTCCGAGGTGCGATTTACGCTCACCGCGCAGGGTTGTGGCATGGGACAATTTCTCAAAGAAGACATTCGGAAAAAACTGCTGGCGGTGCCGGGCGTGCGGGAGGCGAACGTGGATCTGGTCTGGGAGCCGCCCTGGAATCAGAGCATGATTTCGGAGACGGCGAAACTACAATTGGGGATCGAATAATGGAAAGCATCAATGAAACCGTTATAGAAGCACAGGTGCAGGACGCCCTGCGCACCTGCTACGACCCGGAGATCCCGGTGAATATCTACGAGCTGGGCCTGATTTATGACGTCCGCGCCGATACTGCCGGCGTCGTGGAGATCAAGATGACGTTGACGTCCCCGCATTGTCCCGCGGCTCAGTCGATGCCCGCGGAGATCGAGGGAAAGGTGAAGGCCATACCGGGCGTTTCCGAGGTGAAGATCGAGCTGGTGTGGGATCCGCCTTGGGATCCCAGTAAGATGTCCGAAGCCGCGCGACTCCAGCTCGGCATGATGTGATCCCGTGAATACAACAAATCGTCGACGCGCTCGCGCCTTTTGACCATTCGCCCAGTTTTCCAAGCCGCACGATGGATAGCCAAGGTCAAAATAAATCAGGCCAGGACCAAACGGCTGCGTCCAGCTACTTTGACCAACTGGGCGGAGAAACGGCACTAAAAGCGATCATCGATCAGTTCATCGATCGGGTGTTTCAGGATCGCATGATCGGGTTTTTCTTTGGCAACGCGGACCGCAGGAGACTAAAGGAGCTGGAGTATCAATTGGCCGCCCATTTCCTCGGCGCGCCGATTGAATATCAGGGCAAGCCCCTCGACCAGGTGCACGCCAAACACCCGATCATGGGCGGGCATTTCGCGCGCCGCAAACAGATCCTCAAGGAAACTCTGGAGTCCCACGCTGTCCCCGAATCGATCAAAACGGCTTGGCTCCAGCATACCGAAGACTTGAGAGCGCTTATCACCGGGCAAGCCGGTTCGGAATGCGATCCCGTGGCGGCGCGTCGAAACTTCGAGGCGACATGACATTCGCTTGTCGAATTATCGGCACCACGCCGGCGATTGTTCACCGCAAAACCTTGTGCTACTAATACTTGCACGCCGAAGGTAGTCATCAAGGATCAGCTTGCGTGAGATTAGACGACCTGTACGCCCAGCCGGGGTTGACCCTCTCGGTCGAGTTCTTTCCCCCAAAGACAGACAAAGGCGACGAGAACCTCTTCAGCGAAATCGAGATT
>DASWHT010000300.1:0-8424 GCA_036398075.1 Binatia bacterium
CGCCACGAGCAAAGCGATCCAGATCCACGGCGGCTATGGCTACATCAAAGATTATCCCGTGGAGCGCTATTTTCGCGATGCCAAGCTATGCGAAATTGGCGAAGGAACTTCTGAGGTCCAAAGGAGGACCATCGCGAAAGAGCTGCTGGCGGGGAAATGAAGCTCCTCGGAGCAAGGCTCCGAGGTATCTTTGCGAAATTCTCCGAAGCCCTTCCACCCTCCTTCGCCAAGGCTACGGAGGGTTCTCCTCACCTTCATCCTCGCAGCAAGCTGCGAGGTATTCGGCGAAGGAGAATAAATATTCACGTTTCGACAGATGTGGCGAGGGACTGCGTAACCCTTGATTCGACTCCCGCCCTCTGCTCGTCAATCCATGTTCTACATAGTTTGAGCGCGTGTTCTTCCGCTTTTTTCTTAGTCGTAAAAGTTAAGTCGGGACTCTCTAATCTTTTAATCTCGGTCACTTTGTGTTCAGGTTCAAATATCAAGCCTCTGCAATGCCACTCCTTCTCGGGTCCCGGAACTGCGATCCCGTAAACGGGGTAATTCCTATATTGGTGCATGTATTCCCCTTTCGATAGCCGTCCAAGGTGAAACTTGGCCCGGTCTGCGCCGGGATTGCCGTTGCATCGTGGCGCACTTGTCGAACGACCACAAACCCACCGAAGTCCAAGGCCTCAAGGAATCGACGCCACCGGGCGCGACCAACTTTTACTTCTTTCTGTACGCGCTCCATTTCGCAAGACGGAAAACAAGTGCCAGGATGAGAATCATTGCCAAAAGGGGAGCAATGGCCGCCATTGGATACCTCCTTGTTGAGCTCCTCGTTTTTAGGACCGCTGGACAACTGTAGGATGAATGGGAGGGCGTGGCTGTCTACTATTGGACAATTTAGAAGATTTGTTGGAGGCAAGGCTAGAAACGGTTGGCGGAGATACCTGCGAAGAAACTCCAGGCATAAAAGCGCTTGAATCGCGATCACAGCTTGTCCTCGATTCTACAGATTTTGAGCGTGACGATCATGGAGAAAACTCCGATCTTACAAGTACATTCGCAGTTCGATGAGTCGGAAATATGCTCGATGACGGCAAACAACTGATTTTATTCAACTAACATTAGGACAGCAGTGCCATCAGGTACATTGACGGTTGAATCGCATTAAGGTCAGGCGGAGCTCATGTTGCTAAACACAGTCAATGCGCGTCGGACATGTCAATTGATGTTTTCGGCCAGCGTCGGTCCGGACAGAGCTGAAAAGTGCGTCGTCCCCTGGGGGCGCGTTGCGAGGCTGAAATATTATATCAGTGATAACTTGAATAAATTATGCCCAACTACTGGTTTTTCTTCTGTGCCAGCCATTTTTCCAGGTAACGCGCGGCGACCTCCTTACCGCCCAAACCGAAGGCCAACGCCGACGCCAAGCAAACCGCCCCAAAGACCAAAATGAATGCCCAGATGACGATCTCGGAGGCGATATCGAGTATTTCAAAAATGCCGGCGACCACGAAAACCACCGTGCCGATATAAGCGGCGCGCCCGATGGACTCGGCTTGCTGCAATCCCGCATTGGCGCAGGAAGTACGGGTAACGGATTCCAGGAAATTCGCAAAGTATAGACCGAGAATCAACGTCACCAGCGCCGCGACGATCTTGGGAATGTATAAATAGATGGTATGCAGCGTATCGGTGGCGCCGCTCAGATTCAGCGTCTCCAGGGTCGTAACGATGGCGATCAAAAAGAGAAACCAGAACGCTAACAGCCCCACCAACTCGGAGGCGGTTTGCTTGATGCCGCCACGCTCCAGGACCTGTGTGATGCCGGTACGCCCGGCCAGGGCGTCAAAATGCATGAGCCTAAGCAGGCGCACGACGACACGCTGGACGATGTTGCAGAACACCCAACCCAAAAAAATGATCGCGACAGCGAATAACAGGTTGGGCAAAAACACCGCGATCTTCGTAATAAAGGCGTCCCAAAAGCCCGTGACCGTAACGACGGGGTTCATGTCTTCCTCCTTGAAATACCCACCACGGCGCCTAGCTTCATGCTAGTCATTAAATGAGGTAGCGTGTCCTAATTGTCAACCCCGCAGCGCTGCGGTTTTTATCGTCGGCGCTTGAAACCTCGCCCCGTGCTCTCTATAGTTCGGTGAAATCATTTTTGACCCGCGTGAGATTCAGCCAACATCTCAGGACTTAACGTTGCGCGTAACCGTTCACCAGCTTGCCAAAGCCTACGGATACTTCTGGGCGCTCAGGGACCTGGAGATTCAGGTCGCCGGCGGCGAACGCGTTGCCCTGCTCGGTCCCAACGGCGCGGGCAAAACCACACTGTTGAATTTATTGGCCGGCCTCATCTATCCCACCCGCGGCGAAATCCGGTTCGACGGCGCGCCGCTGACGCGCCAATCTAACGCGCAACGCGCCGCCATCGGCCTCCTCTCGCCCGGAGAGCATCTTTATGACGACCTCACGGCGCGGGAAAACCTCGAGTTCTTCACGGCGCTTTACGACCGGCAACGCGGCCCAATCAACATCGATAACGCCATCGAGGAAACACTAGAGGCCGTGGGACTCGGGCGCTGGGCCGGCGAATACGCCGGCGCGCTTTCCAGCGGTATGAAATGCCGCCTCTCGGTCGCCAAGTGGAAACTGCTCAGTCCGAAACTCCTGCTGTTGGACGAGCCCTACGGCGTCCTCGATGGCGGCGGCGTCGATCTTTTGGAATCCTTTCTCAAGGCACAATCAGAGCAGGGGAGCGTAGTCATCATCGCATCCCACCATGTCGCCCGCGTCCTCGACCTTTGCACCCGCGCCATGATCTTGGAGCAAGGGAAACTCATCTTCGACGAAACCCGCCGCGAGCCCTGGGACAGCTTCGCGCGCGCCTTCGGAGCTTTTACACCGGGCGGCAACCGATGAAGCTGTTGCGCCAGACCCTGCTGCTGCTGCGCAAAGACCTACTTTTGGAGCTGCGCCGGCACGAAAGCCTCATGACGATGTTTTTTTTCGGCGCGCAGCTGCTTTTTGTCTTTAATTTCTCGTTCGAATTGACTCCGGCGCGGGTAAGCGAGTTGGCGCCTGGGCTGCTATGGCTGGCCTTTCTCTTCACCGGCACCCTCGGTTTGACCCAGCTATTCGAGGGCGAGCGCGGCAATCACTGTCTCGACGCCTTGCTGATGTCGCCCATCGACCGGGGAGCCCTCTTTCTCGCCAAGACTTGTTTCAACATCTTCTTGATGGGGCTCGTGGAATTGGTCGTCATGCCGCTTTTCTGGATTCTATTCAGCCTGCCATCCTGGCAGCCGCTGCCGGCGCTTTTTCTGATCGTCTTTCTCGGCAACGTGGGATTCTGCGTGCTCGGGACAATCCTCGCCGCGGTGACCCTAAAGGCCCGGGCCCGTGAACTCTTGCTGCCGCTGGTGCTATTTCCGCTGATGGTTCCGGTAATTCTAGCGACCATTCGCTGCATGGAAGCGCTGCTTCGCTTCGGCGAATTGGGCGACGCACTGCCCTGGTTGCGTCTTCTCATCGGATTTGATGTGATATTTTTGACTGTGGGAATTTTGATCTTCGACTGGGTCGTAGACGTTTAACGATTACTGGCAATGCCGCAAGTTACCGGAAAAAAGCGCAAGGGAATTCTCGGCGCAGCGACCCTGGTGTTCATCATCGCAGGCCTCTATTGGGGACTGGTCAAAGCGCCGCCGGATGCCTATCAGGGTGACTCCCAGCGCATCATGTATCTGCATATCCCGAGCATTTTGATCGCCTATCTTTCATTTTTTTTGGTTTTCGTCGGCAGCTGCCTCTATTTATGGAAAAGAGAAAAGCGTGACGATAATCTGGCCTATGGCGCCGCAGAGATTGGCGTTCTGTTCACGGCCCTGACGATCGTCGAGGGCTCCATCTGGGGCCGCCCCACCTGGGGTGTTTGGTGGACCTGGGACGCGCGTTTGACGCTTACGGCGATCCTGCTATTAATATTCATCGGCTATTTGATGCTGCGCGCGCTGGTCGAGGATGAATCCCGGGCCGCCTCGTCGGCGGCGATCTTGGGGATCATCGGTTTTCTCGATATTCCGCTGATCCATATGTCGGTTTATTGGTGGCGCACGCTACACCAGCCGCCGTCGATTTTGCGCCCGGATAAAGTGCCCTGGGAGAATATTCACCCGGAGTTATTAACCGCGCTGGCAATCAATTTCGTCGCGTTTGTGCTGCTTTATTTTTACATGTTGTCTCTTCGCCTGCGGCTTGGCGAGATGCACGAAGAGATCAAAGCACGGCGAATGAGGTGACGGAAGCAATGAGTATGTGGGGTTATGTCATTTTAGCTTATGGCATCGTGTGGGGCGCGATTTTGCTCTACGTCGTTTCATTGAAACGGCGCTACCGCGCGGCGGAGAATGAGCTACAGCGTCTGAGCGACGCCAAGGAGTCCTAGGAACATGCAAAAGCGTAAGCGCTTCTTGATCGGCGGTCTCGTCATCATCGGCGCCCTGGCATACATTATGTACGGCGGCATGCAGGAGGCGATGGTCTATTTTAAAATGCCTTCGGAGCTCAAAGCCGAAGAGAGCAGCTCCAGGGACAAGTTTTTGCGCATGGGCGGCATGGTGGTAAAAGGCTCGCTTCAAACCGACTTGAAAAACCTGACCTACCGATTCGAACTGAGCGACGGCACGGCGTCGTTTCCCGTCTTTTTTAAGGGTATTCCGCCGGATTTGTTCAGCGAAGGGAAAGGCGCCGTCGTCGAAGGCCGTATCGGCAAAGACGGCGTGTTTCAAGCGACGATGATCATGGCCAAACATGCCGAGGAGTACAGCCCCCACGCGGACGGCAAAGAAGGTTATCCGAAAAGCTTCGTGCCCGCCCAAGAATCAGCGAAAAAGTGACAGCCACCATCGGCCATACCAGTATCGTCCTGGCGTTTGTCTGCGCGCTGTGGGGTGTTTTAAGCCCCATCCTGAGCGCACGGCTTGGCCAGGAGCGCTATTTTGCCGCCGCCCGCGCGGCTATTCTCGGCCAATTTCTCCTGGTGACGCTGGCGGCGGCTTCGTTGATCTTCGCGCTGGTCACCGTTGATTTTTCAATCCGCTACGTCGCCTTCAATACCACCCGGGCAACCCCTATTTACTACCGGATCACCGGACTCTGGGGCGCCCTGGAAGGCTCGTTGCTGCTTTGGGAATGGATTCTAATCATATTCTCCGCCATCGTCACCTGGATCTATAGCCGACGCCACCGCGAGCTAATGCCCTGGGTGTTGATGATCTTCTCCATCGTCTCGGCATTTTTTCTCGCTGTAATTGGCTTTGTCTCCAACCCCTTTGAAATCGTCACCCCTGTGCCGCTTGACGGGCGCGGTCTGAACCCGCTCCTCGAAGACGCCAATATGATGACCCATCCGCCGCTCTTGTATACCGGCTTCGTCGGTCTCACCGTGCCCTACGCCTTCGCTATGGCGGCGCTCATCATCGGCAAAGTAGATGAAGCCTGGATCGTCACCACCCGCCGCTGGACGATCACGGCGTGGTTCTTTCTCACCGTCGGCAATCTCGTCGGCGCGTGGTGGTCCTACCATGTGCTGGGCTGGGGTGGTTACTGGGCCTGGGACCCGGTGGAAAACGCCGCGTTCATGCCCTGGCTGCCGGCGACGGCCTTTTTGCATTCGGTCCAGGTGCAGGAGCGCCGGCGCATGCTCAAAGTCTGGAACCTCTCTCTGATCATCATCGCCTTCAGCCTGACCATCTTCGGCACGTTTCTGACGCGCTCGGGAATCTTGTCGTCGATCCATGCGTTTTCCTCGGGACCGGTGGGAACTGTGTTTCTCGGCTTTCTCGCTTTCGTGTTGCTCGGTTCTTTCGGTCTCCTCGCCTACCGGGCGGAAGTCCTCAAGGGCCAACCGGAGCTCGATTCGATGGTCAGCCGCGAGTCCGCCTTTTTGCTCAATAACATTGTGCTGGTCTCGGCGCTCTTCACGATTTTTCTCGGCACCATCTTCCCGCTGATCTCTGAAGCCGTGGCTGGGGTTCAAATCAGCGTCGGCGCGCCCTACTTCAATTCCGTTACCGTGCCGATCTTCCTCTTTTTAGTATTTCTCATGGCCGTGGGACCGATGATCGCCTGGCGGCGCGCCAGTTGGGATAATATCAAGCGCAATTTTCTCTGGCCGGCAGCCGCCTCTTTTGTATTCGCGCTTGCCCTCTTCGCCTGGAAGGTGCGCGACTTTTTGCCGCTGCTCGGTTTTACTTTGCTCTCCTTCGTGGTGTTCTCGATGTTTTACGATACCGGGCTCGCATTGCGCGCGCGCCGGCGCATCGCCGGTGAAGGCGTCCTTAGCGGCTTGATCACCTTGACCCGCCGCAATCAAAGGCGTTACGGCGGCTTCGTCGTCCACCTGGGCGTGGTCTTAATCATTCTGGGCATCGCCGGTTCCATGACCTACAGCCAAGAGCGCGAAGCCACCCTCGGGCTCAAGCAAAGTCTCAGTGTCGGCAATTATCGAGTGCAATTCGAAGGGTTACGCGGCACGCAGCAGCCGACCCATTTTCGCGTGGAAGGCAGCTTTCGGGTTTACCATCGAGAGCAAGACCAGGGACTACTCCAACCGGCCCTCAAGTTTTTTCCCGCCCAGCAGTCGCCCATCGGTCGCGCTGTCCATCAGACGAGCCTGGACGAAGATATATATTTGATCCTGTCGGGTTTCAGCGAGATCGACCGTAATCAAGCGACTCTCAAAGTCCTGGTGCGCCCTCTGGTCGTCTGGATGTGGATCGGCGGTTTCGTTATCACCCTGGGCACGCTGATCTGCATACTCCCGATGGGAAAACCGGTGGAAGCGGAATTGTAACGGGGCTTGCACCATCCAAGGACGCGAGGTTGGAGACGGTCGCGACCGTCCCCTACTCCGTGACCTTCGTACGCTCCGTGATGAAAAAGGGTTTTATCGAAAGGTCTCATTAATAAGAAGTGCTAGAAAATCTGCGATTCCAGGTTTAGCGAGGACAAGTCATGCCTTGGCGACGGTTAATTATTACAGCTTTAATCATCGCGCCATTGCTCGCGCTTTTTGCCTATGGCTTCATGCGCGACGCGCGCTACATCCACTCGCCGCTCATCGCCAAGCCCGCGGCGCCGTTTGCGATCACGCTATTCGACGGCACGACCTTGAGCCTGGAGAGTCTCAGAGGCAAGGCCGTATTCTTAAATTTCTGGGCCTCCTGGTGCCCGCCCTGCCGCGCCGAAGCCAGAGACCTTGAAAGCGCCTGGCGAAAAGTCAAAGATCAAAACGTAGTGTACATCGGCGTCGCACTGCAAGACACGGAGGAAAACGCGCGGGCCTTTTTAAAAGAATTCGATATTACCTATCCAAACGGGCGCGACGAAAGCGGCAGGATCTCCGTGGACTACGGCGTGTGGGGGATTCCCGAAAGTTTTTTCATCGACTCCCAGGGGCGCATCACTTACAAACACACCGGCGCCATCCGCGCCGCGCTGGTTGAATCCAAATTGGCCGAGGCGATCAAAGGCATCGTCACCGCCCAAGAAGGCAAAGGCGAGTACCAACAAGTACGCTGAACATTATGCTGAGAAGGGCTTTGCTGCTTGCGATTGTTTTTCTGCCAGGTTTGGCTGTTGGCGCGGTCGCTCCCGACCTCGAAGACCAAACCCGCGCCCTCGCCGCGGAGCTGCGCTGCGTGGTTTGCCAAAATCTCTCAGTGGCCGATTCGCCTTCGGAGATGGCGCAGCAAATGCGCGCCATCGTGCGCGAGCAGCTCCAGGCCGGCAAGAAGCCGGAACAAGTCAAAGACTTTTTCGTCTCGAAGTACGGCGAATGGGTTTTGCTGAAGCCTAAGACCAGCGGCATTGGCCTCCTGCTCTGGCTCCTTCCGTACGTTGCGCTGACCCTCGGCGTCATCACAGCCCTGTGGTTTGTGCGGCGCTGGGCACGCCGAAAAACCCTGGCGGTGCAAAGCCCGGTCGCCGGCGGCATGGACCGGGTCCGAAGTGAGATCGCCCGGGAACACATGGAGCAACCCGATAGCGAAGACACGAGCCCGCGCGCCGAGCTTCTACGCGAACGGGAGCGCCTGCGTGCCGAGCTGCGCGAGCTTGAGTTCGATTTTCAGTCGGGCAAACACTCCGAAGCTGACTTCATGGCGTTCCGAAGCGAGATTGAAAACAAGTTTGGCGCGCTAATCGACAGACTTGATCGGCTGCCGGCGGAGATCCGCGCGCATGCCGACAAGGAGAACAGACCAGCCCATACGCCGGCAACTAGACCCCCGGCGAAAACAAGCGCTGACTCCCGGCGCCGTTTTCGCCGCTGGCAACTCGCCGCCGGGGGAAGCTTTCTCCTCCTCTTCGGCCTCGCGCTGGGAATCTTTTTGACGCAATCATTGCGCCCGCGCATGTCGG
>DASWHT010000301.1:0-5323 GCA_036398075.1 Binatia bacterium
CAAACTCGTTCAACGGATTCAGGCCGAAGCTGACGACGTTCTTGCAGCAGTTGAGTATGTGAAGAACGACCCTTCAGTTGATACCAGACGAATCGCGATTATGGGCTATTCGTTAGGCGGAATGGTTACGCTGTCTGCCACTAGCCGCACTAACACGTTCGTGGCGGCCATCAACCAGGCTGGGGGAGCATTAAACTGGAATCAGTACCCAGTGCTGCAGAAGGCTCTGCTCGATGCGGCTGGGAAGATTCGAGTTCCCCTGCTGTCCATGGTGGCGGAGAACGATGCCACGACGGCGGCGGCGCGTGGCGTGCACGGTGCTGCCCAAGCACATGGCACGCCAGCTCAATTGATCATCTATCCTCCGTTTACCCCGTCACTACCTTTTCCAGGGAACGCGCCAGGGCATGCCCTTTTCACGCTGGAGGGGATCGGGATCTGGGGACGCGATGTCGTGGCATTTCTCGACACACATCTTTCCCGGTGAGGCTGGTTTGTCTCGACAAGGGACAATTGGCTGGCTAACAAGGTATGCAACCGACAGCGCGGGTGAAACGTGGGCGTGCTGCGGCTGATGCCTGGCCGTTAGCCACAGAACATCATGACGGATACAAGCGAACCTGGAGTGTTTTATTCTCCTTCGCCGATTACCTTGCAGCTTGCTGCGAGGATGAAGGCGAGGAGAACCCTCCGTAGCCTTGGCGAAGGAGGGTAGAGGGGCTACGGAGAGTTTTGCAAAGATACCTCTCGGAGCTTTGCTCCGAGGAGCTTAATTGGAAAAAGCTGGAACCAATTGCAGACTCCAGTACGATCGGGAGCGGGTCTAGCAGCGTAGCAAGTCTTCGGTTTTACCTCGCCCCTACACGATTTCCGTTTTCACGGGCATGACGGCGGAATGGCTCCGAGCTTTTCACCGAGCGTGTGGGACAGGAAATTCGTCGTAATCAATGCTGTTAATTGATTTCGTACGAACCATTCAGTTCGTCGGAACACTACCGGTAATAAACTTCTTCTGAATCAAAAACTCGCGCGCGACGTCTTTCGCCTGACGCTTCTCCCCGTCCACGGCGTAGTTGAGCTTGCGCATCTCGTCGACCGTCAGAATGCCTCCTAACTCTTTGAGCAGGCCGCGCAATCTGGCATGTTTTTCCAAGGCCGCCTGGCGCACCACCGGCACGGCGTCATAGGGCGGAAAATACTTTCTGTCATCGTCGAGCTGCACCAATCCGTAGCGGCTGATGAGGCCGTCGGTGGAGTTGCCGGCGATGAGATCGAGCTGCTTTTCCGCCAGCGCGCGGTACGTTAACGACAAATCCATCTCTCGTATTTCCTGGAAATGGAAGCCATAAGTTCGGGCAAAGCCTGGATAGCCATCGGCCCGCGACATGAAATCCTGCCCGAAACCCGCGCGCCACTGCTGCGACACTTTGGCGGCATCACTCACCGTTTTCAATCCGAGTTTCTGCGCGTCCTCCGCACGTACTAAAATCGCGAACGTATTGTTAAAGCCTAGCGGCTCAGTCCACTCAAGATTAAAACGCTTGGCGTATTCGTCTTTGACAAGGCGGTAGACTTCCCGAGGATCTTTCAATGGTTTGCTTTTGAGTATCGCCAGTAAACCGGTGCCGGTGTATTCGATATAGACGTCGATCTCGCCGGCGATGAGCGCGTCATGCGCAAGGTTGCCGCCCAGATCGAAACGGCGAACGACTTGGGAACCCGTCCTCCCTTCGATGGCCTGCGCGAGAATTTCGCCGAGTATGACCTGTTCGGTGAAATCTTTCGAACCGACCGCGACTCGGCCCGAAGTCTCGCCCATGAAAAAGTACGACCCGGCAAGAAACAACAAGACAACGGCAGCGCCGGACCAGAGTAGCCTTCTCGATTTTGCCTTGACCGCGCCGCCGAATTGAATGATTCGCTCGAGGTAGCCCAATAGCAGATCGGCTATGAGGGCGATCGACGCCGCCGGGACCGCGCCGGCGAGAATCAAGACATTGTCGTTGGAGCGCAGGCCGCGAAAAATATAGCGGCCCAATCCGCCGGCGTCGATGGCGGCAGCGATGGTCGCCGTGCCGACGCAAATGACGGTGGCGACGCGCACCCCGGCAATGATGACGCCGAGGGCGAGCGGCAACTCCACTTGAAAAAGCAGTTGTCGGTCGGTCATGCCCATGCCGCGGCCGGCCTCGCGAATGGCCGGATCGACGCCGCTGATGCCGGTGAAGGTATTTCGAATGATCGGCAGCAACGAATACAAGACCAGTGCGACAATGGCCGTGTGCGGGCCGATGCCACCGAGAATTTTGAACTCAAAGAGATAGACGTTGAGGGGAATTAGAAAACCGAACAGCGCCAGGCTCGGCACCGTCTGCATGATATTGGCGAAGCCGAGCACGGGTTTGCTGAGCGCGGGCTTGCGCGTCAATAAGATGCCCAATGGCACGCCGATCAATACCGCCATGCCGGTGGAGATCGCCACTAGAAACAAATGCTCGCCGATCAACTCCAAGACTTCCTGGCGATTGCGCAGCAGAAACTCGAAGAAACTCACGCGGCGTTCTCCGGAGAGCCGGCTTCATGAAAACATTGCGCGAAGGCGCGCGCCTCGGGATCGTTGGACTCCAGAAGCAACGCCGGCGGCCCGAGCAAAATCATCTTGCCGTCTTTGACCAAACCGATGCGCGTGCCAAGCACGAAGGCCTCCCGCACATCGTGGGTGACAAAGACCATGGTCTTGTTGAGACGCGCCTGGAGATCTTTAAATTCAAACTGAATTTCCCGGCGCGTGATCGGGTCCAGCGCGCCGAAGGGCTCGTCGAGCAAAATCACCGGCGGGTCCGCCGCCAGGGCGCGCGCCACCCCGACCCGCTGGCGCTGCCCGCCGGACAACTCCCGCGGATAACGCGCGCTAAAGCGGTCCGGATCAAGGCCTAGCATGCTCAGTAATTCACAGGCGCGATCCCTGATGCGCTCGCTGTCCCAGCCTTCCAGGCGCGGCACGACAGAGATATTTTCTGCCACGGTGAGATGAGGGAATAGACCGATCTCCTGGATCACGTAGCCGATGCGCCGGCGCAGTTGGATGGGGTCCCAATCGAAAGTAGAGCGGCTTTCGACGCGCACTTCGCCGTCCGTGGGATCGAGCAGGCGATTGATCAGCTTCATGGTCGTCGTCTTACCCGAACCGCTGCGCCCGAGTAAAACCAGAGTCTCGCCCCGGCTGATTTCGAGGTTTAAACCCGAAAGCAGCGTCTTGCCGTCGGCCAGACGAAAACTCACGCCGTGAAATTCAATGCTCTTTTCCGCGTCCATTACATCACGATTACCATGGCTCGGGCTAGACATTCCACCGATTTTCTTATAGTCACGCAGTTCATGCCACCGACGTCAAATGCATTATTGATCGCACCGGAAAAACAGGGCCGGTGGCGCCAGGTTCAACCGTTCGTTTGGTCACTCAACCACGACACGCAGCGGGAAGATCCGGCGAGGTCGGTTATGAGGACGCTCTTCGACCAGCCGCGCTGGCTCGAAGCCTATCATCTCTACGACGACCAAGGCTCGGCGCTTTTCGAGCGCATCTGCGAGTTGCCGGAATATTATTTGACCCGTACGGAGAACTCGATCCTTGAACGTAACGCCGGCCGCATCATCGCCAGCGCGCCGGCCGAAGCTTTAGTCGAGCTCGGCGCCGGCTACTCGAAGAAGACTATTCATCTGTTGAAAGAGCAGGCGCGCCAGCGGGGCTCGGGAATTTTCGCGCCCATCGACGTAAGCCTGCCGGGACTGGTTGCGGCGCGCGACTTCACCACCGCCAATTTTCCCGAGCTGCGCTTCAACGGCTTGCACGCCCTCTACGAAGACGGCTTCTCCAGCGTCGCCAAGGATATCCCGACACTGTTCATCTTTCTCGGCAGCACCATCGGCAACTTTACACCCCCCACTTTCATTCGCTTCTTCACGCAGCTTGCCCAAGCGATGGGGCCGAATGATTATTTGCTGCTCGGCGCTGACCGCATCAAGGATACCGGTGTGCTCGAACGGGCTTACGATGACTCTACGGACATCACGGCCGAATTTATTCTCAACGTCTTTCTTAACATCAATCGTCTGACCGGCGGCAATTTCGACACCGCCAACATGCGCTACCATTCCTGGTACAATCCGGAGTGGGCGCAGATCGAAATGTATGCGATTGCCACGGTGCCCCAGGAAATTTGCTTTCCGCCCTTTGGCGCGTCCTTTCATTGGCCCAAAGACCAACGCATTCTGGTCGAAATCAGCCGCAAGTTCGAGCCCGCGCGCCTGCAGCGGCAGCTAACGTTTTTTGGCCTGTCGCCCGTGGCCCACTATACGGACGCCAACGATTGGTTTTCGCTGCTGCTTTTCAAGAAATCATCTTAGGATTATCCTCGCGCCAAGCATGTCCTGAGCAAAGTCGAAGGGACGCCAAGGACGCCAAGTGACAGGCCAGAAGCCTGTCATCCCGAGCGAATGCGAGGGATCTAAGAAAGATTTCTCTCTTCGTTCGAAATGACAATGCTCTTCCTTTGCGGCCTTTGCGCGAGATATTCCGGCTTTCGGTTGAGGCTCTGCCGCGCTAGGCTCTTTGTGGTAAAAATTCTTCTTCCCAAGCTCTATTTTTCACATTGACAAACCACCTCCTTCGATGAAACAGTGTCCGCGGAGGAAACCCGTATGAAAAGGCGGTTTGGCGGCCGCCCTATCGCCACTGCTGCCGACAACAATTATGGCCGAAGATGTAATTAAAATTGGACTGTTCAACAAGGACGCGGTGATCATCGCCGCCGAAGCCAAAGGTTTACTCAAAGCGGAAAACATCCGCGTCGAAATCAATACCGTGACCGACTCGCCCACCCTGCTGCGCAATCTGATCAAGGGCAATTACGATCTGATCTTAAACAACGCCGACAACGTGATTGCCTGGGCTGAAGGCCAGGGCGAAGATCCGCAAAAAAACGACTTCATCATCTTTCTCGGTGGCAGCCGGGGGGTGGATCAAAAACTGATCGCCGCGCCCGGCATCAATGATTACGCCGATCTCAAAGGAAAGATCTTCGCCGTCGATGCGCCCACCACGGGCTACGCCATCGTCGGCGTTTACATCATGAAAAAACACGGGCTGGAATGGAACCGCGATTACACGTTCAAGTCTTTTGGCAACACCGCCGGGCGCGCCAATGCCATGAGCCGGGGCGAAGCGTCGGGCGCGATGATGAGCTTGCCCGAAGATGAGATCCAAAAGCGCGGTTTCAAAGTGCTCGCCCAAGCAAAAGACTATGTCAAATACTACGCCCGG
>DASWHT010000302.1:0-7326 GCA_036398075.1 Binatia bacterium
AAAAGATGAAGCGTGAGCTCGATGCAGTCGCTCAAGCAATTAGCCAGAAAGGCGGCAAAGCCGTCTCGCTCATCGCCGACTGCACAGACGACAAGCAAGTCAACGCGATGGTCGACGAAACTGTGCGGCGCTTTGGAAAAATCGATGTTTTCGTCAACAGCGCCGGTTTTCGCGGGCCGCTGGTGGCGGTGCAAGACATCACGGAGAAAGAGTGGGATGACGTGCACAATGTCAATCTCAAGTTGGCGTTTCTTTGCTGCCGGGCGGTGTTGAAAGTGATGATCAAACAGAAAAGCGGCAACATCGTCAGCATCTCCGGCACCGCGGGCAAAGAAGGCATGGCTCTGCGCGGTTCGCTGTGCGCGGCAAAATGGGGTCTTCTAGGGTTGACTCAGACGATTGCCAAAGAGGCCGGGCCCTACGGCGTAAGGGCCAATGTCATCTGCCCGGGCGGGATGGACGAACCGGACTTGAGAGAAATGTACGCCGAAAGAGCCAAGGGGTTGGGAATGGAATTTTCCCAACTAGAAAAGCAAGTCTTGGAGCTTACGCCTTTGCGCAAATACGCCAAGCACGATGAAGTCGCCAAGGCTGCTCTGTTTCTCGCCTCCAGCGACTCCTCCCACACGACGGGTGAATCGCTTAACGTCTCCGGCGGCCGACTTATGAGCTAGGGGTTGCGCCGATTCTGGTTTCGGGTTCCGGGTCTCGGGTTAAACTCAAGACGCGAGACGCTAAGCCACAACGACAGACTGTGTGAAAACTCTTCAGGAGCCCTTCGACCCTTCGAGGGGCCTCAGGCCCCTCGACAGCCTTTAGTCCCGAGCCTGTCGAGGGGTCAGGGCGAACGGAGGCGCGGGGTTGAACTCTTTGCAGAATTTCCGTTCTACTGAGCTTGCCGAAGTATGAGCCTAGTCGAAGCATTCTAAGGGTTTTCAGCAGGTTCATTTGTGACGGAAACGCAAATTAGTTCAGAGGAAGCTCCATGGAGTTGTATCGTTTGTCCATCGCAGGAATCGTTCTTACGACTATAATTTGTATCGCTTTTAGCCCGGGGGAGCTTCGAGCCGGTGAGCCGCTCAACATGGTCAAGGGCGCGACGGAACGAGCGCTTCAGGTTCTCAAAGATCCTCAGTTCAAGTCCAAGGAAAAAAAACCCGAGCGCATCGAGCGCTTGAAGCAGATCATCAATCCAATCTTCGATTACGAAGAAACCGCCAAGCGCGCGCTTGGGATCCACTGGCGGCGCCGGACCCCGGCGGAGCAGCGGGAGTTCGTCAAATTGTTCCGCGCTTTTTTGGAGAGAATCTACGCAGACCGAATCGATGAGTACGTTGGGCAGCGCATTATTTTTAGCCGCGAGACCATCGACAATGATTACGCCGAGGTTGACGCAACGGTTATAGGCGCAAAAGGCGAGGAAACCCCGATAATCTTCAAGCTCAGAAGGGTGGGGGAGCAGTGGCTGGTCTATGACGCCGTCGTGGAAAATATCAGCATTGTCAACAACTACCGGTCGCAGTTCGACCGGGTGATCAAGACTTCATCCTACGAAGAGCTGATGAAAAAAATCCGCGAAAAAGTTGCGTTGTAACGCGCCGCGGCCATGGTCGGAGGAATGATCACGAGACTGTGTCAATCGAGAAGTGAGCTCGGAGAACAAACTGCGTGGCGGTTCAAAGTTCAAGGGTCAATGTTCAAGGTATTCCGGTCCTTTATTGAACCGCTTACCCCCATCCTAACTTTGAACGTTGAACTTTGAACTAGTCGGCCCATCGTCCGCGACCTTTTAGGTTTACTCCTCCGCCGTCCCTCGGTGGGTAATTCAGGCTAAAGTTTCGCGGGCCGGGAGCGCCTGCCGTGCAACTCGGTGAAAATCTTATAGAACGACGCGATGGTCCGGTCCTCGACGAAGGGATGGCCTCCCGTGGTTTGATACATCAGGGTCAGGGTTAGGGGGCGTTTTTGGATTTCGAGGAGGCGGGCGTTTTTCACGTCAAGATAAGCGCCGACGGTTCGTAGAATGTTCGAGACATTATAAAAGTCGGGCAGCTGGCCGTTTGCCGCGCGCCGCGCCTGCCCTTTCTTCTCCAAGGTGGTGATGTCCTGTGCCGTGTAAGTGACCGTGCGCGGTCTGCCCTGCCAACTGTTCCTGCGCCAATGGCGCAACGCCGCCACTAATGACTCCGGCTTCTCCGGCGCGCCGATTACCACATAGCGTCCCACCTGGACTTTGAGTTCGAAGGTCGAGATGCCTTGGGCTTCCAAGGCTTGACCGATGGCTCGAAGTTCGTGATTGTAAAAAGATCCCGCCACCATATGACTCGCAAAAGATTTTTTTATTACCGAACCAAACTGGTTCAACACTCTGTTAGCATTCGGCGCGCCCGGAAACAAGGAGGCGCAGTTCACTTTCTTGACAAGGAAATAGGCGAAACGTATGGTGAACGCAGTCGATTAGACTGCCGTTTTTCTTTGGAGGATCGCATGGCAAGACCGGAAAAAATCGATGCCGCCCGGAGCGCGGTCAGCTACCATGGTCTGCGCGAATGGCTGGAGCAGGTGGAGAAGCTCGGTGAATTGGAGCGGGTAAATGGCGCGCACTGGGACCGTGAGATGGGGGCCGTCACCCAGATGCTCACGGAAACCGGCAAGGGCAAGGCGCCGGCGATTCTATTTGATGAAGTGCCGGGCTATCCGAAGGGCTATCGCACGCTCTACGGCCAATTCTCCACGATCAAGCGCGTGGCTCTGACCCTCGGTTTGCCGCTGGAATACGAACACAAGGCCGACATCGTCAAGGCCTATCATCATCGGATGACCGAGATGAAACTGATCAAACCGAAGACAGTCAAGACCGGGCCGATCTTCGATAACGTATTGGAAGGCGACAAAGTCGACGTGCTCAAGTTGCCCGTGCCGGTCCATCATCAGGCGGACACGCACCGCTACGTCGGCACCGCGGACATGTGCATTACCAAGGACCCCGACGCGGAGTGGTATAACTTCGGCGCCTACCGCTGCCAGGTTTACGATGAGAAAACCATCGGCTGCCAGATCACCGAAGGCAAGCATGGGCGCATTCACCGCGATAAATATTTCGAGCGCGGCCAAGCGGCGAAGTTCGCCATCGTCTGCGGCCAGGACCCGCTGTTATACCTTCTCTCGGCAAGCCCGCTGCCCAGCGGCATTTCCGAATATGATTTCGCCGGCGGCATTCGCGGCGAACCGGTGGAAGTGGTCAAAGGACCGTACACCGGATTTCCGATTCCCGCCGATGCCGAGATCGTCATCGAAGGCGAAGCTCGGCCGGGCCAGAGCCAGCCCGAGGGTCCGTTCGGCGAGTGGATGGGTTACTATTCCGACGACGTGGTGCCGCGGCCTTATCTGAACGTCAAGACGGTGATGTACCGCAACGATCCTATTCTTACCTGCGCGCCGCAGCATAAGCCGGTGGATGAGACCGGTTTGCTCAAGGGCATCGCCGGCGCGGCGGAGATCTGGAAGGCGCTGGAGGCCTGCGGCTTGCCGGACATTCTCGGCGTGTGGAACCACGAGGGAGCGCCGGCGACCCGTTTCACCGCGATCCAGATACGCCAGCGCTATCCGGGCCACGCGCGCAACGTGCTCCACGTCGCCGCCAATTGCATGGCGGGCGCCTATAACGGCAAGTGGACCGTGGTAGTAGACGACGACGTCGATTGTTCGGATATCGATCAGGTGCTATGGGCTATGGGCACGCGCTTCGACCCGGTAACCGATATCGACATCGTTCAGAAAGCCTGGTCTTCGGGCCGCGATCCGATGTTCTTGCCGGGCAACTTCAACAATCGAATATTGATCGACGCCTGCATGCCCTACAATCGGAAACTAAAAGGCGAGTTCCCAAAGGTCGTCGAAGTGCCGGAAGATTACCGCGCCCAGATGAAGGCGAAGTATCCCAATTTGTTCAAGTCGCGCGGTTAAACGAACGGCGTCTTCTCGGGACGTTTTGAACGATTTGAACGACTGGAACGTTTTGAACATAGATCGAGGATATTAGAATATGGTTTTTGCCAGTTGGCGCGGCGTCGTCGGTGTCGTAAAACCGACACACCGCCCCGGATCTTTGGAAGAGTTCATTCGCTTGCTGCCCGAAGGCATCGGCGTCCTCCCGGTTTATTTGAATTTCAAACGCGGCACCGAAGATGAATTTCGCGCCGCGCTCAACGCCGTCGAAGAAAAAGTCGCGGAGCTGGCGCAGGAGGGCGTCGATCTGATCCATCCCGAAGGCGCGCCGCCGTTTATGGTGCACGGGTATAAAGGCGAAGAGAAGATTATTAAAGAATGGGAAGCCAAGTACAAAGTTCCGATGGTCACCGCGGCCCAGACTCAAGTCGAGGCGCTGCGCGCGCTCAACATCAAAAAATTCGTCGGCGTCACCTATTTCGTCAATAGCGTCAACGATATCACAACGGGCTATTTCCAGGATGCGGGCTTCGAAGTCTTGGCCATGGAAGGCATGGCGGTGGCTTTCGAAGACGTCGGGCGGCTGGCGTCGCAAGAGATCTACGCGCACACGCGCAAAGCTTTTCTCAAGCACCCAGAGGCGGACGGGATCTATATGCTTGGCACCGGTTGGCGTTGTCTGGACATCATTCGCCTCCTCGAAGAAGACCTCCAGGTGCCCGTCGTCCACGCCGTACCGGCTCGCGTCTGGTCGGTGCAGAAACGGCTCCACGTGCGCCAGCGCGCCAAGGGCTTCGGCAAACTGCTCGAAGAGATGCCGTAACCGAAGTAGACACGTTTCGGTCACTCCCCGGTCAAGAGTAGATTGACTTCGCCGGCGCTGTGGCGTAGAGGATTAGCAGCATCGGAGTCGGGGGCGGAAATAAGTAAGCTTCGACTCCTCAGGTCCGGGATATGGACAGGCAGTTGGTATTAGCTATCCTATTGATGATCATTGCCGGTGCCGCCTGCGGCCCAGTGGCAGTGCAAAATCCGCAAGCGTCTGCCCAGTACCCGAATCCGAATACCGCTTCGCCGGCGCCCCAACCTGCTCAGGTTACGGGCTCCCAGCGCATGCAATATGCTTGGAATATGGCAATGGACGGCGTGGCCATGGGTGGGACGGTCGCCGGCCCTTATGGCGCGGGCGGCGGCTTAATCATTGGGCTCATCGCCGGCCTGTTCATGGCCGATTCGCATTATAACGCGATCAACAATCAGGTCTATTCAGAACAACAAAAAGACCAGCAGTTGGAAGCCGCCATCGAGCAGGAACTGGCGCGGCAGCGGGATTTAGAGAATCAAATCGCCATTACAGCTGCGGCAAGCACGCCAGCGGCGGGAGCACAGCCCACAGCCATAGATAGTCAAGCGCAATCGCCCGCGCCGCGCGAGACGTCAACGATCGATCGGCCGCCCATAAACACGAGCTTGGCATCCGTGAACAAACCCATACCGGCTCAAGCGCCGCCGATGCTTTTTAAGAACGTCGAGGTAAGAGACATCAACGGCGATGGGGTTCCTGATTTATGGATCTATTTCAATCCGCAGAAGCCGGGTGAAATCATGCGCCAAGAAGAAGCATCCAAAAGCGATGGTCGGGTCGACACATGGAGCTACTTCAAGGACGGACTGCTGGTGCGCCGAGAAGTCGATACCAAAGGACAGGGCCGGCCGGATGCCGTCTTTCATTACGTCAACGATAAGATCGCGGCTGAGGAGCGCGATGAGAATGGCCGGGGAAGAATGACCTATCGCGCGACGTACGAAAACGGCAGGCTGGCCAAGGTGGAAAAGGAAACGCGCGACAGCGGCCGAACTGATTTGTGGATATATTATGACACCGCGAAAGACGGCGAAATCGCCATCAGGGAGGAAAAGGATCTAAACGGCGATGGTGCGGTGGACCTATGGTCGTATTATGACAACGGCCGTCTGGTCCGGCGCGACGCGAGTGCGGTCGGTCTGGAAATTCTTTCCGGCCAAGAGCGTCTGCCGGTTTCTACCGCCGAATTGAGACCGTTATCACCACCCGGCAGCTGATCCGGTCATTAATTCAAGCACTGAACCGCGACCCCTAACCTTGAACTTTGAACCGGTATATCGCCTTCACTCGACCAGGCTCACCGCTCCTAAATTCTTAACGTGGCGGACCGTCTGTTAACGGCGGCGGTTGCTGGGGGCGCCTCACGCTCTCTTCCCGGTTACGCTCGACGTCGCGTTGAATTTCGGCGGGGCTTCTCCCCAGGCGCTTGATCTCCAGTTCCAACTTTTTTTCCTTCTCCAGGAAAATTTCCAACTCCAAAGATTTTTGGGTTCCCGATTGGTAGTAAACCGTGATCGAATCGCTGCCGTTGGAGCCGTCACTGGCGCGGGCGAAGACGTCGATCTGATTGCGTCCTTCGACCACCGGCACCGCGGAAGAAAAGAACCCATCAGCCGTCAAGCGATGTTGCGTCGCTTTTTGGCCGGTGGTTCGATTGACGATCTGCACGGAGTCCACGCCGACCACCGAGACATTCTCGACTACCGCAAGCACGTCCGCCGGCCGTATCACCGGGGTGTAGGTGCCGCCGCTTTCCTGAGCGATTCCGACCGCCGCGCGCGGATAAGAAAGAGCTTCTTCACCGAGAGTGAAGACATGAACCTTGATGCCGGCCTTGCCAGCCAACCTTGCCGCGTTGATCGCGAGATTCGTGTCTTCCGGACTCGCTCGTCTACTGGCGCCGATGGGCAGAGTGGGAAAACCGTCGGTGAGCATAATCTGCACCTTGACGGCATCGGTGCGCTTTTCACTCGCGCCCAAGCCCATTAATTCAGTTATCCCCATGCGGATCCCTTCGACCATGTTGGTTCCACCATAGGGCCCAGCCCGCATAATATCGTCGAGAACTCGGCGCAGCCGTTCGAAATCGCTGGTTAGCGGCTGCAATAACTTGGCCCCTTCACTGAAAGTCAACACTCCGACTCTCGTAGTCTCGGGGTTAAGTTGTACGAGCAGGCGCCGTGCGGCGGCAACCTCGGCTGCGAGTATGGAATTTCGCAAGTTACGAACCGGCGGCCTCCCAACGCTCATGCCGCCGATGGTAATCTGCGGGGTGGGAAACCCGGAAAATCCGGAGTTATCCGGCAGCTCGCCGGCATCACCCAAATCACTACCCGCGTACTGCGCGGTGCTGCCGGAAACATCGACGACCAAGAATACATCAACTCTGGCGGATCGCCCGGCGTCCCGCGCCACTTTGCCGCTGACGAAGATCAAATTTTGCTCTTGGGTAATCCGGCCGCCATCCTTAGGAGATAGAATTTGCACGCGGGGTTCGGCGGCTGACGCCGGGT
>DASWHT010000303.1:0-5849 GCA_036398075.1 Binatia bacterium
AGCAATCCGGTGATTTTGAAGCGCAACTCCAACGCGCTTTTCCTGCTCCAACGGGTGCGCGACGAAGCGCACCGCTTCGCGATCACGCACCACCGAAAGTTGCGTTCGCGCCAGACCCTTTTCTCCGCCCTGGACCGAATACCGGGAATCGGCGGCACGCGCAAGCGCGCGCTCCTGCGCGCCTTTGGCAGCATCAAAAGAATCGAATCGGCAACCTTGGAAGAATTGCTCAAGGTGCCCTCCATCAACGAAAAGTTGGCCCGGGAAATTCTCGACGGCCTGCGAGCGGCGTCGCAATGAACGCCCATGGCGGCATGCTGAGCCCATCGAAGCATGGAATTCCTTTTTTTTCAGCGACCTAGGCAGCAACACGTCCATGGGGCTTTTTCAGCAGCCTGCTAATTCGTTGATTCAGCATCCGTCAGTGTGGCTCGTCGTGCCGACCGCGCTGCTTCTAATCGGCCAGGCAACCGCACCGTTTGCGCCTGCCGTTTCCCTCGGCGCGGCGTTTCTTGTCATCGCGCCGTTGTTTCTTTGCTTGACGGCGAAAACGCGGCGCTGGGGCATGGTGCTGTTTATTGGCGCGCTTGCCTTTAGCGTGGGTCATGTCAGGCACCGCGCGCTACTGGAGCCGGTATTCCCGTCGAATCATTTACGCGCGGCGATGAACCGTGCCGAGCTGCTTTACGTTGAAGGCTCGTTACTGCAAGAGCCCGAAAAGCTACCGAACCGAAGCCGCTGGATTATCCGGACGCAAAGCATCTGGCATCCCACAGGTGCCGAGGAAATCAGCGGCAACTTGATCGTCAACGTACGAACCGTGCGGCGCGAGTGGCGCTACGGCGACCGGGTGCGCTTTAAGGTGCGGCCGGTGGTGCCCCGTGATAGCGGCAATCCTGGCGGCTTCAATTACGCGAACTATTTGGCGCGGCGCGAGATTTACGCTTCCGGGTTTCTTGACAACGATCAAGAAGTCGAGCTGGTGCAGCGCGAATCGGGCGCGGTGCGCGGTTCCATTGAGGATTTACGCAGGGCGATTCGCCGCCATATCCAGAAAAACTTCTCCGCCTCTAACGGCGCTCTGCTCAAGGCCCTGGTCATCGGCGACATGGGCGAAATCAGCAAAGAGACGCGCGGTGCCTTCACAGCCGCCGGTGTGAACCATGTGCTGTCGATCTCGGGGTTGCACGTCGCGATGTTGGGCTTGGTGGTCTTCGCGCTGATCCGCTTTGGCTGCGCCTGGAGCACGTATTGTTTGCTGCGTTGGAACCTGCTCAAAGTAGCCGCCTTTTTTTCTTTCGTCGCCGTTGTCTTCTACACGGCGCTGGCCGGCGCGATGGTGCCAACCGTGCGGTCGGCGATCATGATCGGCGTCTACCAACTCGCGGTGCTGCTCGACCGGGAAGAAGAAGTATTCACGAGTCTCGCCCTGGCGGCGCTTCTGATCGCGCTGGTCTGGCCGGGAGTCGTCGCGGACATCTCGTTTCAACTTTCGTTTTTGGCTGTCTTGTTCATCGTCTGGGGCGTGCGCAAAATGCAAGCCCGGCGGGCGCCGAAAAGACGCGATGAATTGCCGCAGGAGAGAAGTTGGTTGCGGGAGAAATTGCGCCAGGCCGCGCCGCATTTTATGGTGCCGCTGCTCGCCACCGTCGGCACTGGCCCCTTGATAGCGCACTACTTCGGTCATCTTTCCCTCGCCGGCTTCGTGGCAAATCCGCTGATCGTCCCCCTGATCGGGTTTATCGTCGTGCCCATCGGCTTGCTGGTTGGTTTTTTTGCGGTGGTCGCACCGCAAGCGGCGCCGTTGCTCGTCTGGCTGGCCGAAAAGTTACTCGCGTTGACCCTCTGGCTGGTGGATTGGCTCGCCAGACTGCCCCTGGCCAATATCGGTGTGCCCGCGCCCAATGCCTGGGAAGTCATCGGGCTGTACTCGTTAATCCTGCTGCTCTTTACGCTCAAGCGCAATCGCTATGTATTCGCCGCTATAGTCCTGGTCGTAACCGGGCTCTGCGCGGATGGCTACTACTGGTGGCAAGAGCGCTGGCGGCGCGCTAATTTGCGCGTCACGCATCTCAGCGTTGGTCAGGGTGACGCCGCCGTGGTGGAGTTTCCCGGTTCGAAGGTTTTGTTGCTTGATGCCGGTGGTACGGCGTTCGGCGACTTCGACCCCGGCGAGTCCATCGTCGCGCCATTCTTGCGCGCCCGGAAAATTCTCAAGGTTGATTATCTGGCAGTTACACATCCGCGCATCGACCACTACGGCGGCATGCGCGCCATCGCCGCGGAGTTTTCGCCCACCGAGTTCTGGTCCGGAGACGGGCGTGGGAAAGCCGGGCGCTTTGAGGATTTGGAGAAGGCGCTGGCACAGGCGAAAATTCCGCGGCGATCGCTCACAGCCGGCGAGCCGTGCCGCGCCATCGACACAATAAGATTCTGCGTGATGTCTGCGCCGGCCGGCAACGGCGACGATGGTTCCGTAGTGCTTCTCTTGGAACATGGCAAGCTGCGTTATCTATTTGCCGGCGATATCGATAAACGCCAAGAAGCGATCTTATTGCAGAGTAAGGTATTGCCGCCGGGCGGCGTGCTGAAGGTCCCCCGCCACGGCAGCGCAAGCGCGAGCAGCCCGGAATTTGTCGCGGCGCTGCGGCCCAGACTGGCGATAATCTCCGCCGGCGCGCGCGGCCGCTTGGAAGCCCGGCGAGACGAAGTGAGCGAGCGCTATAGCGCCGGCGGCGCTATTGTTTTGCGCACGGACCGTGACGGCGCAATCATCGTCGAATCCGACGGCGCTAGCATTCGTTATCGAGGGTACAAAAGTGAGAGAAAAGGCGAAATCAGATATTGATTCCGCCGTTGCCGCGCTCTGTCCGGTTAATTTATCCGAGCGCTTTCAGTTCCTCGATGTAATCTTTGAAGCCCGCCTCGATGTCGAAATCCGGCTGCCAGCCGAGTACTTCTTTGGCTTTCTTGATGACCATCGGCTGCTTCGCCGAGCGCGGCTTGGTTCCTGGAATGATTTCGACTTGCAGTTTCGGCAGTAGCTTTTCCGCGGTGGCGACGAGGTCATCGAATGGAATAACGACGCCGGTGCCGATATTGAGTGTCACGGGCTCTTTGAGCGGAGTCGTAGCCGCCTTGTCGAGGGCGCGGCCCAGGTCTTTGTAATAAACGTATTCAAAATCGCGAGCCACTTCCTGGGCGATTTTCACCACGCCGCCTTTGATGCCGGTCTGAAGCATGTTTTGCACCATCTCGCCGCCGCCGGAGCCGCCGGCGAAGTGACCGACGCCGTAAACGTTGGCGAGGCGTAACACGATCAACTCGAAGCCGAACATGCGCTGATACGCCTCCACCATCAACTCCTTGGCCACCTTCGAGTTGCCATAGGGCTCGCCCGGTCCGCGGCGAAAATCTTCGTCAATCGGGTGGGGCTCGCCTTGGCGCCGATCATAGATGCCGAAGGTGCTGATCTGCACGAGACGTTTGACGCCGGTAAGGCGCACCGCTTCGGCGACGTTGATCGTGCCCATAACGTTGATTTGCAGGCCGGTATAAACGGGTTGCGCGACTTTGCCGCCGATCAGACCGGCGGTGTGAAGGACCGTGTCGCACTTGTATTTCTGAATCGTTTCGATCAGCGACGGCAAATCGCGAATATCGCGCTGCACGACGGTAACCTCGGCGCCGCCCAGTTTGTGCGCAAGAAAATCTTTTCTCGGCGCGACGTCGTAAAAAACCACCTTCTCGCCCCGCTTGAGCGCGTTTTGCGCGTAAGAAGTGCCGACCAAACCCAAACCCGTTATCAGTGTCGTGCCCATGTTCGCTCCTTTCCGCTCTCGTTCTATTTACTTTCCCATACTTGAAGGGAGTTGAAATGTCCAGTTTCATCCACCCGCAACCGGTGTACCAAGTTTAACGAAGCCGGTGGAGCGTCTGACGGTGAGGGAAGATGTTCCCGAACCTATGGAAAGAAATCTCCGCGACAAACCGCAGTAGTGGGGCGGGCCGATGAATTAGCAGTCGATGAGTCTGATGTTATAGGTTTTGGCGGAATACGGCGCTATCCACCTGATGAGATTGCTTCTAAAAACCGGTGCCGTTGGTATGGTCTACCGCCCATGATCAATAGCCGCTCACCACTTTCCGACCACGGGCCGGTCGCCAGCTTTGCCGAAGGCGGCGACACAGATGTCGGCCGTACAACCGTCGATTCGACCATTGCCGTTCTTATCCAAGAACCATTCACCGGTGCTCGGACGAAACACGCCAACTCTTGCCTTCCCCGTGCCATCCCAATCACCCGCGACCGGAAGATCACCGGCTCGACCGAAGCTTGAGAGGCATCTGTCCACGTTACAGCTGTCCATAACCCCATTGCCGTTATAGTCTAACCGCCAGGTGGAGCCATCGGCTTCGAAAATGCCGATTTTGTCTCCACCGCTCCCGTCCCAATCGCCGGCAACCGCAAAGTCCCCGGGATGGCCAAACTTTGAGACGCAATAATCGACGCCGCAACCGTCGTGGTCCCCGTTTTTGTTCGTATCGAATTGCCAAATACCCCTCTCAGTGACGGTATTTTGGCCGTTCACTTTAGTGATTACCGCGGACCGAAAAATTCCTATGACGGGGTCCTCCCAATCCATTGGATAACCCACCACGGGGATGTCCCCCGGCTTGCCGAAAGACGTAATACAAACGTCCACCGCGCAGCCATCCCATCGGCCGTTACCGTTGCGGTCCAGGTACCATTTGCCGGTCGCCGCATCGAAAGTGCCGATACGGGTCGTGTCACCTCCGTCCCAGTTTCCGGCAACGGGCACACTGCTTTTTTGCGCCAACCATTTTAAACACAAGTCCACTTTGCAGCCATCCCACAGGCCGTTGCCGTTTAGGTCGAGAAAAAAATCGCCCGTGCTCGGACGATAGACACCGATTTTCGCTGTTATCGATTCAGCGGTGTCGAATAATGCAGTGACCGAAGTGCTCGCATTTATAACAACCGTACAACTGATTGCCGTGCCGCATCCACCGCCACTCCAACCTCTAAAGACGGAACCGGACGCAGCGGTAGCCGTCAGCTTGACGGATGCGCCGCTAGCGTAAGATTCGGAGCAGTCGGTGCCGCAAGTGATTCCGGACGGACTGGATTTTACTGTACCTTTCCCGGTTCCTGATTTGGTGATAGTCAGTCCAGTTGATTGTGCATTGAAAGTTGCCGTACAGGCTATGTCGGTGTTCATAGTGACCGTGCCATCTTGGCAGTTAGCGTTGCCGCTCCAGCCGGCAAAAACCGAACCGGCTGCCGGGGTGGCGATCAATTTGAGGACAGTACCGGCACTATAGGCCGCGGCACAGTTGCTTTCGCAAGTGATTCCACCAGGCGAGGTGGTTACCGTACCGCTCCGTGATCCACTTTTCGTAAGAGTCTTTACGACGCTGATCGATAAATCGTAGCTTTGAGCGATTGCGAGGGTTGCCAGGGTTGGGGCGGCTTGGCCTGGAATAAAACCGAGATCACTGGTCAGAATAACTTGATCCAGCTTCGTCCCGTCTTCCCGTTGTCTAAACGCAAGCTTGATCTGGCCTGACGCGAGCGACAAATTCGCGACCTTGTTCCATTTCCAAGTCGTGCTTGAGGGCACCAACCATTCTTTGACGAGTGTGCCGTTTCTGGTGACATAGAAAGAATCGCTGTTGCCGTTTGACGCTATCGTCCGTGCCCACAGGGCGCGGGTTCCCGCTTGAGGAATACTGATCGTAAACCTTACCTCTCCAGGGCCCCCTTTAGTGGAGTCATTATAGTTATTGCCCTTTCCTGCCGGCACTTCCACGAACTTTCCCTTAGA
>DASWHT010000304.1:0-11800 GCA_036398075.1 Binatia bacterium
CGCCGGCGCGCACGCGTCGTTCATCCACCAGGTTGACGTGATAATTGCGTCCGTCGACCAATACCAGGTACTCATCCCCCTTGTGGTCCACTTCGATCTCAAAGGAGCGATTGTCAACGATCAGTGAAAAGTTCGTGCGGCCGGTCTTCTTGCCGTCCACCAGGAACTCATTGCCGTCGACGGACACCCGGTAAACTGATTTGCCCGTCTCTTCGATCTCTACGGTATACTTTTGTTCACCCAGCGTTGCGATGAATGCCATATTTTCCTTAACGGGTCCGTAGAATGCTAGTGTGACGGCATCGAAGCGCAAGGCCCCCGCCTCTATGGGCCTGCGCTTTCTGGTTCAAAGTTCAAGGCCTGTCCTGAGCTTGACGAATGGATTCAATGTTCAACGTCCCCTCCCCACCTTGAACCTTAAACCTTGAACGTTGAACTTTGAACCGGCGCATACGTTATGCGCTGGAGCGGCGCCAAGCGCGCCGGCCAGACGCAGTGCGGCCTTGCAGGGAGGTGTTTTTGCCCTGCTCACGCCACTTGGACGGCTCGGCGGCGCCCTTGGCCAAAAGCCCCAGGGTAGTTTCCTGTTCGCGATGTAACGCCGCGATGGCGGCGGACGCCAGGGCGATCTCCTTGTGCGGGTATAGTTCTTCCTTGGTCATGTTGCGGTGCTCTTCATCGATGAAGGCGGTGTTGAAGTCGCCGGCCATGAACCGGGGATGGCGCAGAATCCACTGGTGAAAAGCGATATTGGTCTTGATGCCGCGCACCTGATATTCGCGCAGCGCGCGGCGCATGCGCAGGATCGCTTCGATCCGGTTCTCGCCCCAGGTGATGAGCTTGGCGATCATCGGATCATAATAAATCGACACCTCGGCGCCCTCGTAAACGCCGCAGTCGTTTCTCAACCCCAGACCTTCGGGCAAACGCAGCCCTTCGATCTTGCCCGGGCAGGGCATAAAGTCGTTTTCTGGGTCCTCGGCGTAGATGCGGCACTCGATGGCGTGGCCGGTCTGTGTGATATGGCGCTGGCGCCAGGGAAGATAACCTCCGGCGGCGATCTCGATCTGGGCCTTGACGAGATCGATGCCCACCACCCGCTCGGTCACGGCGTGTTCCACTTGGAGGCGCGTATTCATTTCCAAAAAATAGAAGTTTTGCTCCCGATCCAGCAGGAACTCTAAGGTTCCCGCCCCTACATATCCCACTGTGCGCGCGCCTTGAATCGCGATGCGGCCGATGCGCCGGCGCGTGCGGTCTTCGAGTCCTGGCGCCGGCGATTCCTCGATGACTTTTTGGTGGCGCCGCTGCACGGAACACTCACGGTCATACAGGTGGATGACCCGGCCATAGCTGTCGGCAAGAATTTGGATCTCGATGTGGCGCGGCTTTTCGATGAATTTTTCCACGTAAAGCCGCGGATCGCCAAAAAATGACGCGGCCTCGGAGCCCACCGCCCGGTAAGCCGACGAAACTTCGCGGCGCGAGCGCACCAGGCGTAGACCCTTACCGCCGCCGCCCGCCACAGCCTTTAGCATGCACGGATAGCCGAGTGTTTCGACGGTGCGAAGAACATCGTCTTCCGAGGTCAATATCCCGTCCGACCCTGGCACCACGGGGACTCCCGCGGCCTTCATAATTTGGCGCGCCTTGACCTTGTCGCCCATCCGGTCGATGACTTCCGGCGACGGGCCGATGAAAACGATCCCTTCTTTTTTGCAGCGCTCGGCAAATGCGGCGTTTTCGGCAAGAAAACCGTACCCCGGATGGATCGCCTCGGCGCCGCTTTTTTTTGCGACCTCGATGATGCGGTCGATGACGAGATAGCTCTGTGCCGATGGCGCCGGGCCGATGAGATAGGCGTAGTCCGCGTACTTTACATGGAGCGACTCGCGGTCCGCCGCGGAGTAGACCGCCACGGTCTCAATGTCCAGTTCGCGGCAAGCGCGGGTGATTCTGACCGCGATCTCGCCGCGGTTCGCTATGAGAATGCGTTTAAACATGACCCAAATCCGAGAATGGAAGATCGAGGATCGAGGATCGCCATCCTCTATTCTCAATCATCTATCCTCTCTCACAATCAAAGTGGTATATTTCCATGCTTCTTGGGCGGATTGTGGTCGCGTTTGTTCTTGAGCATCTCCAGGGAACGGATCAGCGTGGGGCGGGTGTCTTCCGGGTAAATTACGGCGTCGATGAAGCCCGCTTCCGCAGCCTTGAACGGGTTGGCGAATGTTTGCCGGTATTGCGCGATCATTTGTTCTCTGGCTTGAGCCGGTTCGGAGGATTTCTCCAGCGCTTCGCGAAACACGATATTGATGGCGCCCTCCGGCCCCATGACCGCGATCTCGGCGGTGGGATAAGCGAGATTTACGTCGCCGCGCAGGTGCTTGCTAGACATAACGATATAACCACCGCCGTAGGCTTTGCGCGTAACGATGGTCACCTTCGGTACCGTCGCCTCTGCGTAAGCATAAAGCAGCTTGGCGCCGTGGCGAATGATACCGTCAAATTCCTGTGCCGTTCCCGGCAAAAAGCCCGGCACGTCGACGAAGGTCACCACCGGAATATTGAAACAGTCGCAGAAACGAATGAAGCGCGCCGCTTTCACCGACGCATTGATATCCAGGCATCCGGCCAGGTTGGCGGGCTGGTTGGCGACGACCCCCACCGAACGGCCGCCGAGGCGCGCGAAGCCAACAAGCATATTCGGCGCAAATTCCGCTTGGACTTCGTAAAAATATCCCTCGTCCACCACGGCGCCGATCAGCTCCGTCATGTCATAAGGCCGGGTGGAATTGTCCGGCACGAGATCCCGCAGTTTCCGGTCCCGGCGCAGCGGATCGTCGCTGTTGGGGCGAAATGGCGGTTCTTCCTGGTTGTTGCTCGGCAGAAAACCTAGCAGGTCGCGGATCATCAGAAGGCAGTCTTTTTCACTCTTGGCCGTAAAATGCGATACGCCGCTTTTGGCGCTATGGGTTTCCGCTCCGCCCAACCGTTCTTTGGTTACTTCCTCGTGAGTTACCGTCCTAATGACATCGGGGCCGGTAATGAACATATAGCTATTGGTCTCGACCATGAAGATGAAGTCCGTGATAGCCGGCGAGTAAACCGCCCCGCCCGCGCAGGGCCCCATGATCGCCGTAAGCTGCGGTACGACTCCGGAAGCCAAAACGTTTCGCTGAAAAATCTCGCCATACCCGGCAAGACTCATCACGCCCTCTTGGATGCGCGCGCCACCCGAGTCGTTGATGCCGATGATCGGAGCGCCGTTTTTCATCGCGAGATCCATGACCTTGCAGATCTTCTCGGCGACGACGGCGCTCAAGCTGCCGCCGAAGACGGTAAAGTCCTGGGAATAGACGTAAACCAATCGACCGTCGACGGCGCCGTAGCCCGTCACCACGGCATCGCCGAAAAACTTTTGCTTGTCCATGCCGAAGTCGTTGCAGTCATGAGTGCGCAGGCGATCCATTTCGACGAAACTGCCGCTATCGAGCAGGATGTCGAGCCGTTCCCGCGCCAAAAGCTTTCCCTGTTCATGTTGGCGCCGCGCGCGCTCCGGGCCGCCGCCGGCTTCGGCGCGCTCGTCAAGCTCGCGAAGTTTTTTTAAATTGTCACCGGTGGTCATGAAATAAAGAATCCTTAAACGGAAAGTGGGAAGCGCGGGAATGCGCAAGTGGCGGCATCATAACAAAAGTTCCCGGAGTGTCAACTGTCTTTACAAATCCCTCCGCGTGCCGCTGCGCCTTGCGGTTCCACCATGAAATTGCTAACTTAGCATCGCGTTATAATAACGCATTCAAGCTTATCCACAATTCGATCCGCAAAGACATGTTTGAAACCAAGAACCGCCGGACATCAGCAATCCAAGCCTGGGCGCGCCGGGAAAATGGCGCGCCGCCGCGCGCCGATCAGGCGCTCCTCATGGTGTCTGCCAGCGAGGGCGACTCCAACATGCTTTACGCCGCAGGCTTCTTCGTGCCCGATCCCTTCATCTTTTTCGCGCACAAAAAGATCAAGTACATTGTTATGAGCGACCTGGAAATCGACCGCGCCAAGAGGCAGTCGCGCGCCGACCGGGTGCTCTCCCTTTCGTTTTACCAGCGCAAGCTGCGCAAACTCGGCAAGGTTCCCACGACTGTCGATGTCCTCGATCTCCTATTCCGCGAGCGCGGCATCCGTTCATTGATCGTGCCGGCAAATTTCTCGGCGCTGCTAACCGACCAGTTGCGCGCCAAAGGGTTCAGCGTACAGATCAAGCGCGACCCCTTTTTCGCCGAACGCGAAATCAAAAAAGACAAAGAGGTACGCCAGATCACCGAATCACTGCGCGTGGCGCGGCTCGGTCTCGAAGCCGGCATCCGAACCCTCAAGCGCACCAGGATTGGACGCGACGGCTATCTTTATCTCAACGGCGCGAAGCTGACGTCGGAAATGTTGAAGACCGCCGTCAACACCACGATCATGGCGCAGGGCTGGCTGCCCAGCCACACGATTATTTCGTCGGGCAACCAATGCGTCGACCCGCACCATGAAGGAACAGGGCCGGTCAAAGCGCATACGTCGATCATCTTCGATATCTTTCCGCGCTCGCAAAAAAATGGTTATTTCGGCGACTTGAGCCGCACCGTGGTACGCGGGCGCGCCTCCGAGCGATTGAAAAAGATCTATGCCAGCGTGCAGGCGGGACAACAGATCGGTTTCGATCTCATCCGCGACGGCATCAACGGCAAGGAGATTCATGAAAAAATTCTGGCCCTGTTCGCCGACCGCGGATTTCCTACCGGAAGAATCGGCGGTCGCATGCAAGGCTTTTTCCACGGCACCGGCCACGGCCTCGGTCTGGATATTCACGAAGCGCCGCGCATCGCGCCGGTGGACACAACCCTCAAATCGGGCCATGTGGTCACGGTGGAGCCGGGGCTTTACTACCTCGGCGTCGGCGGCGTCCGTCTCGAAGACGTGGTAGTGGTCAAACCCAACGGCAACCGCAATCTCACCGACTGCCCGCAGTTTCTCGAGATTTAATTTTCCGCCGCGGCTTTACCCATTCTCAGATTGACAATAAAGACTACGGCATGAACGGCGTAGAAGAGAAGATCGTCGCGCTGATCGCCGATCTCGATCATCCGGAAAAACCCAAAATCCGCGCTGCCGTGGACGCGCTGATCGATCTATCCGCCGATGCGCCCGGTCTAAGAGCGGCGCTGGAACAGGCGCTCAACGATGAACAACGCAAAAACCGCTGGGCGGTTGCCTACGTCCTCGGCCGTCTGCCCCAACCTTCCGGAGCGACCATTCGGGTATTACTACGTGGTCTCGATCATAGGGAACCGGACATCCGCTGGGCCGTCGCTCTGTTGCTGGTTCGAATCGCCAAGGCTGAAGGCGACCTCGCGAACCTGCTCTTGGCACTCTCGGCAGACGGCACTGTGAACCAGAGGCGAATGGCTATTTACTGCATTCGTGATTTACAGGTTACCGATGACGCCAGCATGCGAGCGCTATTGGCCGCGGCCAGGGACGAAGAGCCAACCGTCAGAGTCGCCGCGCTGACCAGCCTGAAATCGCGCAGCGACGCAGGCGCCGCGGCGCGCCGCCAGCTGCTTGAGCGATTCGAAAATGATGAAGATGGCAGGGTGCGAAATGCCTCGGCCATCACCTTGGCGCAAATAGGGGCGCCGGATGAAGCGTTCATTCGAGCACTGCAACAAGCCGCGCAAAGCAGCGATCCCCGTGACCGGAAAGCTGCCCTCGCCGCACTCGACTTGCTGCAAAAAAATGGGCCCGCTCCACGCGACAGCTGACGCTACCGCGGGAGCGGGCCCCTAGGTGGTCTGAGGGGGATTCCCAGGCTCCAGGCCCGAATCCCCGTCAAAGATTCCGCCTAGAGCCTAAGTCTCAGCCACCTCGCAGTCAGTACATAAATCAATCATGTCTGGACCACCTCCTTTCCCTGCTGGCCCGTACTTTACGGAAGTGATCGGCGTCTGTCAATAAATATCAGCGTCTTTGTCGATCAATCTAGGCTAGCGTGACGGTCGCGCCAGCGCCCATTGGACCGCGTCGAAAACGATTCACGTTCCCTGATCGAAAAATTTGAGCGCCATCGCGCCGTGGGTCGCCGCGGCCCCGGCGCGCAATGCCGCGGCGACGAACGCGGCCTCGACGACTTCTTCCCTTGCGGCGCCCGCCGCCTTGGCCGCCTTCGAATGCGCTTCGATGCAATACGGGCATTGTGTCGTGCACGCCACCGCGATGGCGATCAATTCCCGGTACTTCTTCGGAATCGCCCCGTTTTCGCGCCCGACGGCATTGTTGAGCCCCAGCCAGGCATTAAAATCATCTCCCGCTAATTTTCTCATCTCGCGCATGAGCTTCAAATCGTTTTCATCGTGATAGTGATCGGACATGAAAATAGCCTTTCTTATGTCAGTTTGATGGCCGGGAATTACTCAAAATTTAGGTTCAGGCAATAGCGACCTTGCGCCTAATCCGTACACGGCAGCTCCGACTCATTGGTCTCGACCCAGTTCACGCGGCTGCTCCAATGTCCATGAACCGATGGCTTTCCGGGCGGCACATCGTCTAATGTGCCCGCTGGAACGATCACCCGTTGGCGATCACGCGATGGATGAGGGACGGGGCAGTTACAATTGCCGCAAATCTGACGGGCGAAACTCTTTGCTTCCGGCAAATCGAAGCGTTTGACCAGCTCCTCGCCCTTCGTCCAGCGAAACTGATTGATCGCGACGGCGATATTCGTAGAGCGCACGCCGCCGGTGGCTTTACGGCAACGCGAGCAATAACAGTGGCCAAAGCGCATGAACGGCGTGCTCACCTCGTAGCTCACCGATTTGCAAAGACAACTTCCTCGAAGGGTTTGTTCGGACATGGGAACCTCCTTAACTTGGCGTGTTGATGGCTCCGGAGTCTAGGGCGATTCGCCGGGCTAAGCAAGTTCAATCAATCAAGCTGACTTTCGGCAGCTTGAAGGTTCGCCCAGGCGGGCATTACAATGATTACGCTGAACCCGCCGGAAGCCGGCGGCTGGCATCGGGTTTTTCCTTACAGTCAGTAGTTTTTCTTCTACATTCGTCCGCTTTATCCTGCTCATTGTTACAATACTAAATCGGAAGTTTTTGAAATCTTGGGAGTTCTACTCTGGCACGCAACTTGCTGCACAAGTAATGCAAAACGCCGGGTCGGCCCATGCGTAAATAGGACGTGCTAACGAGGTCGGCGCGGCGGTAGAACAGTTAGCGAATGAAAGGAGTCCGTTATGTTGTCGATACTTTTTTCGGTAATTTTCGGATTGGCGATCGGCTACTTTGCGACTCAAAACACCGCGCCGGTCACGATTCAATTGGGCGAACTTCGCGTCGAGAACGTACCGCTGTATTTCGCCACCATAGGTTCTTTGATCTTGGGACTTTTCATCGCATGGATCTTTTACTTCGCGAGGACAGTTTCCTCGACATTCACGACCTACGGCAAAGATCACTTGGTAAAAAGGACGGAGACGGCTACGGATCTCGAACGACGGATTCGCCAACTCGAATCGGAGAAAACGCGGCTCAGAGGCAATATTGTGTCCGGGGCCGAATACCCCGCCGGTTTAGCAAGCTCCTAAAATTAATTCTATGACCACGATTGCAGTTGAATGATATTAGCTTCGGTATTCGCCGCATAGCCCAATGTCGCGCGGGCTCCCGATGACGTCGTCAGAGAAACGACTTCGCCGATGGACCCTCGACCTAAATATTGATTCTGCTGAAAAACCCTCCGTTCATCCTTCGAGAGCCTCAGGACGAACGGAGGAGCCATCGAAATCATTGTAGATTTTTCCGTTCTACTGAGCTTGTCGAAGTATGAGCCTGTCGAAGCATTCTTAGGGTTTTTCAGCAGAATCAAATATTGCAGCCTACTTCCTGGTCCGATTTGACTTTTCCTTGCCGCCTGCGCGCTCCAGTTGACAAACCGCAAGCAGCTTCTCTAAGGTCGAATCATTCGCCTTCGCCGCGGGATGGCGACCGCGCTTCAACGTAAGGCGAATCGTTTCAACAGCCGTAGCGTAAATATTTTACCGGGAGGAAACTTCGATGGCAGATCCAATTCTGAAGGAAAAAGACGGCGACATTACGACCATTACGCTGAACCGGCCCGAAGCCGGCAACCGGCAAACCGACGTCACCTGGGCGGAAGTAACACGGATGTTGGACGTCGCTGCCAAAGATTCGCGGTTGATTCTGTTTAAGGGCGCCGGCGAGGATTTTTGCCTGGGCCGGGAAACCATGGGGCAACCGCCCCCCACTCCCGCTCCTGAAGCCTACACCGTGCGCGACCGCAGCGATACCATTTTTAATCTATACGGTGCTTTCCGAAATGCCAAAGCGCCCATTATCGGCATCGTTCAAGGCCGCGCCGTCGGCCTCGGTTGCGCCCTCGCCGCGCTGTGCGACATCACCATCGCCGGCGACAAAGCGCGCTTTCAGTTTCCCGAGACCGCGCACCGCATCATGCCCACCATCGCATTTTCCGCGCTGGTCGATCGCGTGCCGCGCAAGGCCGCGACCTATATGATCTACTCGACCGCGGAAATCGACGCGCACAAAGCGCTGACATTCGGTCTCATCAGCAACGTCGTGCCGCATCAAGAATTGGACGCCAACGTCAAAGCGCTGGTCGAGCATTTCAAGAAGATGCCGCTGCCCGCAGTGTTCGCGGTGAAAGAATATGCCCGCACCGCGTTCGACATCGGCGCCCAGGCCGCCACCGATTTCGCGCGCAACCTGCACGCGACCGTTAATAGTTTTTCGGGAATGCGGTCGTAGGAATCAAATTTTCGGTAAAGCGATTGAGCGCCATTGACCGAAGTGAGCTCCATCACAAATGGATACATTGCCGTCGCAGTTTTAAAATCATAAATAAGAGGAGAGGCAAATGAAACTTCCGGATTTTCCTAAACCGCCCGTGTCATTAGATCCGACAGTTACCTATCGCGAGAACCTCATCGAGGCGGACTGCGAGTCCCTTGAACGCATGCGCAAAGTCGCCAAGGTTCAAGGCTTCACGATTTACTGCGATGAATCTGAACGGGTCGGCGGCGAGCATACCGCTCCTTCGCCGCTTGGTTATTTCACTGCAGGGATAGGCTTTTGACTGCTTACGCAGATTGCCCGGTACGGGCATATGATGAAGATCTCGGTCAACAAGGCGCGCGTTCACGTGGCGATGCGCAATAAGACAGAAGGGTCAGTGCTCAAGGGCACGGTAAAGGCCGGCTGTCTCGGCATCGAGACCCGCGTGGAACTGGAGGCGGACGAACCGCCGGAACGAATCGCCGCGCTGATCAAGAACGCCGAGAACGGCTGCTTCACGATGCAAGCGCTGCTGGAGCCCGTGCAGTTCGCAACCTCGGTAAGCTTGAACGGCTCACCGCTGCCGGCCGCTTGACAGGCGCCCCCGCAGAGACGTTTTCGACGCATGCCGGCGCGCGCATCGCGGCGCGAAGCCGGGACATTACCGTTACGCTTCCATATTTGCGCCGGACAGGCCAAGCTTCGCGCTTGGCCCTTTAGTCTCCTTCGAGGAGAGATCATTTCCATGGACACGCCATCAAGCTCCCGCCTTTCAGCGCAGTGCAGCATTTGCGGCACGCTACTTTCCGGCGCGATGAGCGTCGTTTTTCGTTCCTTCGGCATCAGGCGCAGCCCGCGCAATCCCAACATCTGCACTCGCTGCGGCACTCATGTCGAAGAAGCTCGGCTGGTTGAGATCACCGTGCTTTTCGCCGATTTATCGTCGTTTACCGAGCTGACCCAGGATCTTGGGGCGGAAAGAACCCATGAAGTAGTCGATGCCTTTTTGCGAATGGCGAGCGCCGTGTTGGTGAAGCATGGCGCATTTATAGACAAGTACATCGGCGATGCCGTGATGGCCCTTTTCAACGTGCCCATTCGCTATCAAGATCATGCGCGGCGCGCCATGCTTGCGGCCACGCAATTGCAGCCCGAGGTCTGGAGTTTAGGCAGCCGCTTTGGACTGGATCTGGAGGCTTCCGTGGGCATCGCCACCGGCTTTGCCCGAGTCGGCCGGCTCGGCTCCGAAGACAACAAAGACTATACGGCCATCGGCGATGTAGTAAATTTAGCTGCTCGGCTTCAAGGCAAAGCGGGGTCGGGAGAGATCCTGATCAGTGGAGAAAGTTACGCGAAGTACTCCGCGGATCTTCCTGATGCCACGGCCGAACAGGTACTGCTGAAGGGATTTAAAGAACCGGTGACGGCTTATCGGCTAAACGGCAAGAAGGGCGTCCGTCCGCCCAACGACGCTCCGGAAACCGCCGCGAGCGAAAAGACAAGCCTGGGCGCCATCGTTTTTGGAATACTTGGCGCGCCGTGCGCGATATCGACGCTTATCGGGCCTTTGGCCGTCGCTCTCGGCGCCAGCGGTTTATTTGGTCTAACGGCCATGCTCGTGTACCTGGACCAAAGCTTCGTTCGAATTCCCGTTCTGGTCCTAGCCACCGTAGCTGCCTTCGCCAACCTCTATACGGTATGGCGTGCCCGAAAGCTAAGAGCGGAAGCGAAGGTTGGCGACCATCTGAAAATGATGACCACACTGGAAAAACGCCGGACCAGGTTTGTGTTCACCGCATCGCTGGCAACTCTGGGCATAGTCACTTTCGAAGTCGTCGCTCACATCCTACTGCATTGACAGACCAGTTTCAGGCTGCGTTCGGTCTCTTGGCCGGCGCGCCACCGGTCTCGCTCGCAAGCTGTACTCAAGCGTGAACAGTTTTTCGGGAGTAAGATAGTAGACAAATTTTTTCGTCTTCGCCAGATTATTCGACGGCGAAGGCATGATGATCCAGCCTTGGCTCTCGCGCCACAGAGGGTGATCACCAACGGGTAAATCGCCGGGTTGGGCTTGTTTATTTCAAATCCATCCTTTTTTACTTTTCCAAATAGGCCCGCCACGGCGTCCAGTAGTACTTTTCCCAACCCTGGCTCACACCCGCGAAGTCCTCCTCCGGGACGTTGACATGGACAAGCTCGATCCGAGCCCCGTCTTTGTCCGGCCAGAAAGTAAGAGTGAGCACCGAGTCGATGGCTTCAGACGGCCAATTCGCCGACCGCCAGGTTTGAACGATAAGCCGCTTCGGCTCGACGTGCAAAATGGTGCCGGAAAGCATTCCATCGAACGCGCGAAACCCACCGCCCGCCCGCGGCTCAATAGCCGCAGGCAGTCCGGTGAACGCCGCATGCGAAGCGGCCTCGAGATACATGTCGAAGAGCTTATCCGGCGGCGCCGGAAGCGACGCCGCCATTATTATATTTTGTGGCATCTGTGAAAGCTCCTTCTACGACGATGATGACCGGCGTGTCACGGTTATCTCACGTCGTTGCTGTCCCGAATACAATTTTAGCGCCCAGGCCTTAGCGGGGATAGCCCACTCGGGTTCGGCATTGGCAATCATTGCGAGATTTATCAGCGGCGCATCGGGACGACTTGATTGATCGAAGTTTCAAGTGGGAGGAAGAAGTTTAATGTGTGAGGGCCGGAGAGTCGAAGTCAGATACTCGCTATGTAGTAGTTTCTTTCTGTATTTCTCACCGTCGTCAGGTCGCTCAAAAACAAAGTCGAATAGTGGAGACGTAAACGTCAGACTCCATACTAATACGGACGAACGCAGGACAAGAGAATCAGCCGATCATGACGAAGAAATCTGATCGTGACAATTTCAAATACGACTGACTACATGCATTTGTTTGGTCCGGTTCCTCTGTCTCCA
>DASWHT010000305.1:0-3915 GCA_036398075.1 Binatia bacterium
GCAAGCCCAAAACCGGTATGATCCGGCAAGCCACGGTGGATCTGGGCGTGGCGGCATCTCGCTCCTACGTCGTGGGGGATCAAGTCACCGATATGGAACTTGCGGCACGGAGTGGCGCTAAGGGAATTTGGATTCATACTCTCGGCGAACCACCCATTGAGATTCCCCAGGGCGCGGAACACGTGGTGGCGAGTCTATGGGAAGCGGCGCGCTGGATTCCTGCTGCTGATTGATGGCACTTCCGGGTTTCCTGTGGATGAGTCATTCACCACGAAGGACGCGAAGATCACGAAGGGAAAGAAACGACCGATGACCGGGGACCGCAGACCGGCCGGTCGTCCGTCTTCGGTCCGCTGTCGTCAATTGCAAAAGGGTTCAAAGCATAGAACAGAGTAGACCAGGTTAGCCGTTGCTCGATCGACCGATGCTTGATCCAAGAAGACAACCCGGGAGTTGTTTATGAAATCGGTGATCACTGGCGTGGCCGGTTTCATCGGCTCGCATCTCGCTGAAAGGCTTCTTGTGCTCGGCCACGAGGTAGTCGGCGTCGATAGATTTCTCGACAACTACCCCCGGCGTTTCAAAGAAAGCAATCTCTCCGGCCTTCGCGGTCATGAGCGATGCAAGTTTATCGACCGTGATGTCGTGGGTCTGGACCTCCATCAGCTGCTGGACGGCGTGGACTATCTTTTCCACCTGGCGGGCCAGCCGGGGGTGCGGGCAAGTTGGGGTACGGAGTTTACCCGGTACACGGAAAACAACGTCATGGCCACCCAGATGCTGCTCGAAGCCGCCAAAGGCAAGAAACTCAGAAAATTCGTCTACGCCTCCACCTCTTCGGTATACGGTGACACACGCGACCTGCCCATGCGCGAAGATGGGTTGACCCGCCCCGTGTCGCCCTATGGTGTAAGCAAATTGGCGGCGGAACATCTTTGTTACCTCTATTGCAAAGCCTTCGCCGTGCCCACGGTGGCGCTGCGCTTCTTTACCGTTTACGGACCGCGGCAGCGTCCCGATATGTTTTTTCACATATTCATGCGCGGCTTGTTGCGTAGCGAAGAGATACCGCTATACGATGACGGCGAGCAGACCCGCGATTTTACCTATTGCTCCGATATAATCGACGGTGTGCTCGGTGCGGCGAATTATCCCGGCTCGGGGGAAGTGTTCAATCTCGGTGGCGGCTCGGAAACGACCCTGCTCAACGCCATCGCCCTGGCTGAGCGCATCGCGGGGCGCAAGGCGCGGCTGAAACGATACGACCGGCAAAAGGGGGACGTTCGCCACACCAGCGCGAGCCTGGAAGCGGCGCGCTCAAAGATCGCTTATGCGCCGAGCGTGAACCTGGAAGAAGGTCTGGCCCGGCAGTGGCAGTGGATTCAGACACTGGGTTATTGACAATAGTAGTGCTATACGATGCGTTACGATTGGCGACGAGGCAACGCTTATTAACCACCCACCATCACGAGGTGAATTATGACCGCATACACAGACGAAGACGTCGGTAATATCGTGCTGCTGGAGCATGTCAACGTGCAGATTTCCGACCAGGCGTTGGCGACGCTTTTCTATGTCGTAGGGCTGGGGTTTACGCGCGACCCCTATCTTAACGTCGGGCTAAATAATATGTGGGTCAACGCTGGTGAACAGCAGTTTCACTTGCCGACGCGAACCCCACAGGTCATCGACGGCCATATCGGTCTGGTGGTGCCCGATCTTGGCGCGCTGGAAACGCGTTTGACCGCCGTGCAGGAAGGACTCGGGGGTACGCGGTTCGCATGGCGTAGAAGCGGCGATACGATTTCCGCTACCTGTCCCTGGGGCAACGAATATCGCTGCTACGAAGCCGGCGCCGGCTTCGGCGACATGGGCGTGGGTATCCCCTATGTCGAATTCTCAGTGGCGCGGGGCGCGGCGGCCGCCATCGTCAAATTTTACGACCAGTTCTTGGGCGCGGGCGGGTCGTTGGAGAGCGGCGACGGCGCGGTAGTGGGCCGGGTAAATCTGGGGCGTCATCAATACCTTAATTTCAGAGAAACGGACCGGGCCCTCAGACCTTATGACGGCCATCACATCGCCATTTATGTTTCCAACTTTTCCCGCCCCTATGGGTTGCTCAAAGAGCGCGGGCTGATTTCCGAGGAGGTGCGCAATCACCAGTTTCGCTTTAAAGATATCGTGGATGGTGACGAGGGCGCGCCGGTGTTCGCTCTAGAGCATGAGGTGCGCAGTTTGCACCATCCGATGTTCGGCCGCTTTTTCGTCAACCGCGACCCACTGCAATCGCAACGCGGCTATCGCCGCGGCAGGGATGCGCAGGTCCCGTACCGCAATGGAGAGATGGCCTAGCAAACGACTCTCATTCGGCGGCTTGCTAGCGGAAAAACGGAGGAGTGAGAAATCATGGCGATTAACCAGGAGCTGTTGGACATACTGGCCTGTCCCAAATGCAAAGGGGACATTCACTTGAACGAAAATGGCGATGGTCTGGTTTGCGACGCCTGCCGCCTTATGTATCCGATCAAAGACGATATTCCGGTGATGCTGATCGAAGAGGCTACCCGACTGTAAGTTATGGCCACCGTCCAGTGGGAAAACGTCTTGGTGTTGCAAACGAGTTTTCTCGGCGATACGGTTCTCACGCTGCCGCTGCTCGCGGAAATCAAGCACCGCTTTCCGCGCGCAAAATTGACTTTTTTCTGCAGCCCGCTGGGTAGCGAAATCGCTGCGAGCTGCATCGCTATCGATGACGTCATTGTCGACGATAAAAAGGGCGCCCACCGCGGCTGGTCCGGTCTATGGCGCCAAGCGCTGCGCCTGCGGCAAATGGCATTTACGTTAGCGCTGACACCCCACAAGTCTTTACGTAGCGCGCTGATTTTGTATCTTGCGCGCATCCCCTGCCGCATCGGCTTTCGCCAGAGTCAAGGTTGGTTTCTGTTCAACCGTCTCGTGGATCGCCCCGCCGGGCGCCACGATGTCGAAAGAAATCTCTCATTGCTTAGTGCCTTCGGAATCGCGACCGAAGATTGCCAGCGCCGGTTCGATGGGGTTGGAACCTGCGATGGTCAAACCTCGGTCGACCTTGAACTCCTGGGCATGAAAAAAGCCGGTGCGCGGCCGCTCATCGGCGTGAATCCGGGGTCGGTTTGGGCCACCAAGAGATGGGACGTGAAGGGGTATACTCAATTCATCAAATTGCTCAAAGCCCGCTGGAATTGCGAAGTGGTTATTTTCGGCGGACCGCAGGACGCGCAGATTGCCGGCGCGATCAAGCAGGCTTGCGGTTCGGATTGCATCAATCTTGCGGCCAAGTTCACCCTGAGGGAATTGCCGGCGGCGCTGGGCGCCTTAGATGTTTTTGTTACCAACGACAGCGGCCCCATGCATATTGCCGTCGCCCGCGGCGTTCCCACCGTAGCGTTGTTTTGCGCGACGACGCCGGCGCTGGGGTTCTATCCGTACTCGGCCGACGCTGTGGTTTTGCAAAAAGACTTGCCCTGCCGTCCCTGTAGTAGCCACGGCGGCCGGCGTTGCCCGCTCGGCACCGAGGATTGCATCCAGCTCATTCGCCCGGAGCATGTGCTGCAAGCGGTGGAAAGCTTGCTCAAGCGCCGCGGCGAGAAGAAAGCGGCGGCGGGCTGCCAGCCGGAGTTTGTTTTTGTCTGAAGCGACCGATAGTGCGGCAACTCAGACGTCCGCGGTCACCGGGCGCATCAAAGCGCGCGCGTCACTTAACGTTATGGATTGGGGATGGAGATTCATACCACCCGGTTTCATAACGGCGCGCGACCAGCGCGGGCGCTTGTTGGTGGTGCGGGAGAATCTCGGGGACAGCTTGTCCATCGAAATGGTATGCGACAAAACTGGGGAAGTGACCCCTTATCACGGGCGGGAACAACTGCGTTGCCT
>DASWHT010000306.1:0-5683 GCA_036398075.1 Binatia bacterium
CGTTCAATACCGTCCTTTATCCTCTTCGCGTCGCGGGGAGGAGGGGATCCCATTTCTCTTGACCATTCCATCGTCGCTCCCCTATAGTGCCGTTACCATGATACGCGCGGGTGCGGGCCAATCTTCGCGAACTTCGACCAAAGACGCCGTGGCGGAAGCTGGCGCTAAGGCTCTCGCCGAAGCGGGCATTTCGCGCGCCGATACCGCTGTGGCGTTTTTCACCGCTGAGCACGCGGGCCGGTCGAACGAATTGGCAGAGTCCCTCAGCGCGGCCACCGGCGCCGAAAAAATCACGGGCTGCAGCGCGGCGGGTGTGCTAACCGCCGCCGGTGAAGTGGAAGGCAGCCACGGCGTGGCCGTTTTGGTTTACCAGTCGGATCAGATTCACAGCCGGCCATTTCTGTTTCAACCGCTCCGGGAGCGGGATGAAATCGCCGGCGACGAAATCGCGCGGCAGGCGGGTCGGTCCGCCGCTGAAGATTGTCTACTCGTCTTGCTCCCTGATACCTATAACGGCCAGCCGCAGCGGCTGCTTGGAAGTATTGAAAGCCATGCGGGGTTTCTGCCCGTGATCGGCGCGGGAGCATCGGAAAGCGGCATGGCGCGGACCACCTATCAACTCTGTGGCGACACCGTGACGACCAATGCCGTAGCCGGTATGGGGCTCGTGGGGGCATTTCAAACGCATATCGATATTACGCAGGGGTGCCAGCCGATCACCGAGCCGATGAAGATCACCAAGGCGGAGGGTAATCTGATTTACGAGATCGACCATCGCCCGGCGCTGGAGGTGTTCGCGCGTTTATTGAAAGGACCCCTTGCGGAGGATCTAAGACGCGCGCTGATGGTGCTGTTTGTGGGATTGCCGGCGGATAAGAGTCAAAATAGCGTGGCGCCGGGACAATACGTGATCCGCAACATCGTCGGTCTCGATCCAGGTAAAGGAATAGTCGGCGTCGCCGACGAAGTGCACGAAGGGCAGGCGCTGATCTTCGCGCTGCGCGACGGCCAGCGGGCGCGGGACGACTTGAACCAGATGCTCCAGCGTCAGGCCGAGCGCTTGGCCGGGGAAAAGCCGGCGTTCGGTTTTTACTTCAACTGCTGCGCGCGCGGCGCGTCGCTCTACGGCATGGAAGGAATCGACACGGCTTATATCCGCCAGATACTCGGCGACTTTCCGCTGATCGGCATGTTCGGTGGCTACGAGCTGGCACCGCTGGGCCGGTCCAATCATCTTTTCGCTTACACCGGTGTGCTCGCGCTCATCACAGAAAAGTAAGAATGGAGTGATGGAATAATGGAGTGTTGGAGCGATGGGCCTCTCCCATAACTCCATCATTCCAATACTCCATTACTCCAGTCTCTTACCGTCCGATGCGTTTGCGCTTATTGGCGATGTAGTCGACCATGATGTAGTTTCCCATCTGGTCGGGCGAGGTGTAGAAGACTCGGCCCGTGTTGAGCCGGGAAAGCTGGTCGACGAACCCCTGGCGGTAATAATCGCCGCCCAGCATGAAGGTGTTGATCTTGATGCCGCTCTGGGTGCAGCGCTTCACTTCCTTCAAGGTTTCGTGAACGATGCGGCTGTGCAGCAGGGCCGAGCCCCAGCCGCTGTGCAAGCGCCCGCCGCGGTCCAGGGTCGCCGCCGTTGGCTCGCCGTCGGTGATCAAAATAATCTGCCGGTTGGAGCTTCGATTCGGTCCGAGCAGCTGGCGCGCGAAGCGCAAGGCTTCCTTAATGTCCGTGCCATGCTCCATAAAATAGGTCAGCGATACGATGGAGGGCAGGTCTTCGGCCTGTATCAGCTTGGCGTTGGAGCGAAAGGCGACGAGGTGCAGCGTGTCATGCGGGTACTTGGTTTCGATGAGCCGGTGCAGCGCCAGCGCGACCTTTTTGCCGGCGTGCAGGGCATCGTTCATGAGCATCGAATAGCTTACGTCGATCAATAGGGCGGTCTCGCTCATGGTGGAATATTCGACCCGGTGTACGGCGAAATCGTCGGGGCTAATTCGGAGCGGTTCACCCTTCTTGCGCCGTTCCAAAGCGTTCAACAGCGTCTCGCTGATATTGACGTTCAGGGGATCGCCGTATTCATATTTTTTGGTCTCTTCCATGCGGTCGCCCTGGGAGCCGCGCAGAGAGGTCGAGTGGTTGCCCCATCGGCTTTTGTTGAGCATCTGAAAAATTTCTCTGAGCGCCTTGTCGCCGATCTTGCGCATCCCCTTGGGAGTGAGCTTGAGGCCGTGGTTGGTGCGGACGATGTAACCGTCCTCTTCGAGCATTTGCTCGACGTTTTGCAAGTATTTTAAGTGCTCGTAGGCTTCCTCGCCCAGGAGCTTGCGAATCTCGTCGAGATCGAGCTCGGAGGGATCGCCCATGCCGCGTTGGCCCCATCTGAGGAAGCGCTCCAAGCCGCGCATTTGCCCAAGCAGCTGGCCGGCTTCGCCCATACCCATGCGTTGCGCGCCCTGAAACGGGTACTGGTTGAGCAACTGCTCGAGCTGCTGCATCTGGCTCATCATTTCGCTCATCTGTTGGAGCTGCTCGTCGGTCATGGAGCTCAGGCTCTCCATCATCGCGTCGAGATCGTCCACCGCCGCGTCCAGCATGTTAGGCAGGTTCTTGAGAAAGTTTTCGTCTTGCAGCAGCTGATTCATGCGGTCGAGCATGTTCATCAGATCCTGCGGGCTCTGTCCCGTCAGATTTTGCTTGCGTTGCATGCCGCGCTCGGCGATCTGGTTTTGCAACCGCTGCATCAGTTCCCGGTAACGCTGGTGCGCTTGCTGCATGCGCCGCCCCATCTCGTCCATCTGATCGGCGTACTTTCCCGACATGCGCTCCATGAAGTTGCGCATCTGCTCGTTATAAGCCTCGAGTTTTTCCGACAGGCTATTCAGCTTGTCGCTGAGAGCTTGTTGTTCTTCCGGCGTGAGCTTGAAGGAGTCGGGAGAATATTTATTGAGCAGCTCGCGGCGCTTCTCCTCCGCCTGGCGCAGAAAGTCGCGCATGCCCTTTACCGAGCGCTCTCCGTCTTCGGAAGTAAAGCCGCGGCGCATCAAGTTGCGCAAAGCGCGGCGCACGCCTTCCTCTTCGAGGAGATTGTCCGAGAGGTGTTTGAGGAGATCGGCGGATGTGGGGAAGAGGACTTCTTGGCTGCCATCCCATTGGGTATAGCGATGGATTCTCATGGCAAATGAACTATATCGCAGATTGGCGGTCTTGCAAACACTATTTTTCCACGGAGAATTGCCGTTCAAGTCGTTCAAGCCGTCGGACAATCCGGAATCGTTTTGAACGACTTGAACGATTTGAACTTTTTGAACGGCCCCGCTGCCTGAGGTATGGCCGAAACCTCTAAATTAGGTTATGTGTTCAGCAAGATGGATGTCTTTGACTACGTTATTATTGGCGCGGGTTTTGCCGGTGCCGCCACGGCTTATCACTTGAGCCGGCGCGGCATCGCCAGCATCTTGCTGCTGGAGCAAGAAGCGATCCCAGGCTTTCATTCCTCAGGGCGCAATGCGGCGATGGTGCGCCAGTGCGTGCCGGATTTATCGCTCGACACGCTGACGCGGGAGGGCGCGAATTTTATCCGCAATCCTCCCGATGATTGGCCGGAACCGGTCGACTTTAAGCAAAACGGCTCGCTTTTGCTCGGCAGCGGCAAAGGATGGGACAAGCTGCAACAGGACGCCAGGGTCGGACTCAGCGTCGGCATCGAAATGGAACTTTGGACTCCGGAGCAAGCGAAGCGCCATGTGCCGGTCTTGCGCGAGGCGGAGTTCGACGGCGCCGCCTGGTGCGGCACCGACGGCATCATTGACATCCATGCTTTGCTGTCCGGCTACCTTAAGGCTGCCACTGCCAACGGAGCGAAGCTCAGATACGGCGCCGGCGTGCGCGCGTTGGAGCGGCGCGGCGCGCTGTTCGAAGTCGTAACGGAAAAAGGTGCGTTGCAAGCGCGCACCGTGGTTAATGCGTCGGGCGCCTGGGCCAATTCGGTGGCTGAGATGGCCGGCGCGGCACGCATGCCGCTGCGCCCATGCCGGCGCCATCTTTTCGTTTCCGGACCGCTGCCGTGGGTAGACAAAGGGTGGCCGTTTATTTGGGACGTGACGCATGATATTTATTTTCGCCCCGAGGGTGACGGCTTGCTGCTTTGTGCTTGCGACCAGGAGGAGTTGCCGCCCGGTGACCCGCCGGTGAACGGCGACGTGCAAGAGCTGCTGGCCGAAAAAATTCACAATTACCTACCGGCACTGTCCGAGGTTTCGATCAGCCGCGGCTGGGCCGGTTTTCGCACGCTGACTCCCGACGGCCGCTTCGTGATCGGCTGGGACGCCGATGTAGAGGGATTTTTCTGGGTCGCCGGCCTCGGCGGCCACGGCATGACGACCAGCGCGGCGGTGGGGCGCCTGGCGGCTGATCTCTTGCTTGCCGGGCCGGGAAACAAAGCGGAGGGTTTTTCACCGGAGCGGTTTTGAACGTGGAATAGAGGTTTCTTATGGCGCTCAAAATTCAGTTGGGGAATAAATACTCACCCGTCGAGGCCAAGGCCATCGTCGACGGACTTTACGCCAAAGTGCGCGAACGCTGGGAAGAAAACGTGAATCAAAAACCGTTCATGCAGCAGTTGATGGCGGGTAAGCTGCCGTGGAACGTGCTGCAAACGTTTTTTAGAAATTGGGGCGCCTATACCATCGAGATCAACACCCTGACGGCTTGCACCTATCACAAGAACATCACTTTCTTGAAAGTGAACCGAGACCTGATGGGGCCCATCGGCGAGAAGATCGCCGATGAGTTCATACACCCCAAGCCGCCGGGTCATTTCTTAGTTATGATCCAGACGGCGAAGGCCTTCGGGCTTACCGAGGAAGAAGTGTTTACGACCCCGATGGTGTCCGAGTTTCGCGCCAAGATCGATTTTATGCGCAGCATCGTCTACGAGGGGACGGCCGCGGAGTGGTATGCGGCGGTAACGACGGAGGAGCAGATCGGCCACTGGTCGGCGGCTTGCTACAAAGCGCTCACGAGCCACTATGGCTTCGACCGCGAAAAGGCGATCTACTTCGCGACCCATATCGAAGCGGACTTGCAGGAGCATGAAGAAGGCGTCATGGGCCACGCCAGTTTCAATCGCATGGCGTTGCAGCGGCTGTTGGAAACCGGCATGGCCGATGAGCGGCCAACCTACGGGTTGGAATATTGCGCGATGACATCCGTGGATCTTCACGGCGTCATGCTGCGCGCCGCGCTGGAGGACGCCAGCCGCTAGGAATTTGACCGCAAGGAACCTAGCGCGGCAAAGCCGCAACCAAAGAGAAGACAAGATTTAACCACAAAGAGCACATAGAAAAGATTGTAGGGGCAGCCCTGTGTGGCTGCCCGGAGCGGGTGTCGGAGGGGAGGATTTAACCGCAAAGAACGCAAAGGGCGCAAAGAAGAGGGACTCACCACGAAGGACACGAAGAGCACGAAGTTTAAGAGTATTAATATCCGAACCCTTCGTGTCCTTCGTGCACTTCGTGGTGAGACAGTGTGATCTTGTCAATTCAACCCCAATACTCCAAAATTCCATCACTCCATTAAAACAATCCTGTTTTATGCTCAGCCATCAACATCACGGGCACGGCGATCACGGTCACGACCACGAAGGCCTGGTCGGTCCACACACGCATCT
>DASWHT010000307.1:0-5533 GCA_036398075.1 Binatia bacterium
GCAATATCCATGGTTTTACCCTTTTCTAATCCCTGTGCGATTGTATCCCCTCAAGGGCCCGGTTTGCCACCGTGACACTGGATCGCGCTCTTATGATTCCCGGCCATAGGAGGCCGGGCTTTCTCTCACGCTCATCGGCTGCGTCAGCGCATCCACGGACAGGTAATAGTGTTCAACCTTTCTAACCTCATGCCACGGAAAACGGGCGGGGTTTTTGATCGGCTCCTGTAGACAAAGTTGGGATTTGCAGCTCGTGACAACGTATAGCCAATAGCAGTCCTGGCGGTCTTCGGCGACGCGGCGTTCGTTGGGAGTGAGGAGCACGGTTCCGGTTGCGGCGCCGATGCCTTTGACTTCAACGAGACGCAGCTCGCCGGAGTTGAGATAGAGGCTCGTTATGTGACAGCCGAGGTTCTTTTTACGAATGTTATAGACTTGGCAACCCCGGCTTCGTTCATGTTCCATTACGATCTGCATGCCTATATTTTCAACCTCCGGGTCGGGTTGCAGCCGGGAAACCTCGGGTTGAGACCGCTCGATTTGCGGCAGGTTGTTTCTGTAGCGCGCCATGGTTTAGCTCCGCTGGTTCTTGTTTGCCGCCATAGTTTTAACTCGGTTACATTCGTAGCCGCGGTTTGTTGTCCAACAACCATTGCGCGAGGCGGGCGATGCCTTCTTCGAGATAGATCGTCGGTGCCCAGCCCAGTTCGCGTTTGGCGAGAGAAATATCCAGCGGGCTGCGCAGGCGATGGGGGGCGACTTCGGCGGCGTTGGGATGTTGGCCGATTTCGAATTTTAGCTCCGGCAACGCATTGCGAATCGCGTGAACCAGATCTTCACTGTTGTAGGCCTTATCCAGGCCGATGTTATAGGCGCGGCTGAGCGGTTTGTCGGCAAAAAGCGCGCGGCGCACCGCGTCGGCAACGTCGTCGACATAGATCAGATCGTCCAGCGGGCGGGTAAGAAAAGGCCGGCAGGGTTGGCCGAGAATACCTTTCTTGAGTTCCAACGGAATGCTCCGATACAAGCCTGGACCGTACACCGACGAGTAGCGCAGGGCGACAAAGTCGACGCCGTGTTTTTCTTTGTAAAAATTTCCCATCCATTCGGAGACTGTCTTCGCGGCGCGGTAAAAATAGGTCGGATAGATCGTCACCGCGTCATCTTCTTTGACCAGGCCACCGTCCGGTTTTTGCAGTTGGCCGTAGATCGACGCCGAGCTGGAATAGACGACGCGTTTCATCTTTAACTCTTTGGCCGCCTCAAGAATGTTCGTCATCGCGTGATAACAATAATTCAACACGGTGGGGGTTTCGTCGCGCGGCGGATGGGCGGCGTGAAAGATATGCGTCGGTTTTTCCTTCTCGCAGAGCGCGCGGAAAGCCGCGCTATCGGTGACGTTCATGATGTGACTGGATGTCCTTATCCCGAGCAGAGAGAGGTCCGGCGAGCGCGGCACGACGTCCATGGGAATGACTTCGTGACCGAGGGTTTCCATGAGCAGCGCTGTGTGGGAACCGATAAAGCCGTTGGCGCCGGTGATTAAAACGGTGGCTGGCATGGGTATATCCTTAGACGCTTCTTAGTAAATTCGTGAGCTCCGCGACCGACCGTAGCTCTTCCAGACGCATGACATGATCCGCAATTGCCCGTGTCCGTTCCGGTGAAAAAACCTGGCTCACCGATTGGGCGAATTTTTCGCTGATTTGCGACTGCTCTGTAAGATTCGTTGGCGGTTGGAAAGGCTCCGACAATTTTTTGCCGTTCTTAAGAGTTACGGTGAGAACTTCTTCCTTGGGCAGGTGGCGGGTGCGACCGATCAACTCTTGAATCCGCCGCTCTTGCAGCCGTTCATCAACAAAATCATCCGGCCTGACTTTGCCGTACACTAATGCCACCGCCAAACAGAAAGGCATGCTGAATCTTCCTTCGTAACCGCGCGTGGGTTTAGCGCGCACCAGCGGATAAGGACGCAGGTCGCACTCCATTGCTTCGACGTCACCAGGAGCAATTTTGTCGCGCTGCACGAGGCGCAGCATCGCTTCGAGGCCGGAGTGCGTCGCGGTACAGGAGGCAAAGGGCTTGATTCTGAGGCTGTGGCCTAGATCCCAAACCGCGCCAAGGTCTTTCCCCAGGGATACGAGAATTTGTTCGCTCAGAGGACCTACGGCTTCCAAAAGCCCGTAGCCCTCCTCCAGGACGGTCTCATCACTAGTGAATCCTTCTCGCGCCAGCAGCGCCGATGTTACGCCCGTCGCCGCCGCATGGCCGCAACGAAACGGCTTTGCCATGGTGCCGCCGTCGCGGGTGAGCGCGCCGCAGGATCCCGCCGCGAGCCCGAGGGCAGCTAGAGTCTGCTTCGCGTCGAGCTTGAGCACTTTGCTGGCGCAGCACGCCGCTGCGATGGGACCGAGAATACCGTTGGAATGCCAGCCGCGCGCTCCGGGACCGACGCCGCTGCTTCGATGTGAGAACATGCTATCGAGACTTGCCCTTACTTCGCGTCCTATGATAAAGGCCTCCAGCGCTTCGCGCCCACCCGCCTCAGCGCTTTCGCTCACCGCCACAGACGACGCCAGCGTATAAGTCGTCGCATGGTTGCGGTCGTCATAGTCGAGTCCATGGGCCAGGGTGCCGTTGATCAGGGCCGCGTCGCGCGCGTTGGTTTGCATGTCCATGCCCCAAACCGTGCAATTACCTGATCCTGCGTTGGATCGAGCGAAACTGCGCAGGCGCGCGCCGATTTCCTGGGTCCCGGCTAAGACCGCGACACCAAGACAGTCCAAGATCGCCAGCTTGGCATTCCCCACAACGGATGCCGGCGCTTGCTCTAGACGAAAACCGTGGGTAAAACCAGCGATCTTACGGGAAAGACCGAGAATTGATGGGTGAAGAGTGTCGTTCATTATTGACCTCGAATTCATGCGCCGGGGCGAAGCGATCATTCTTTATACAATGCTCTTTTCCTTGGGGTTGGCGAATAGGGCTCCGGTTGCACCATATTACTCAGAGCGCCCTCATGACTTGATCAGCAGCGGGCGGAGCTCGCCAACGTCGGCCACCGATTCCAGGTTTCTTATGGCATCAAATAACCGGTTCACGCGCGCGGTGCCGAGCACCGGCGTCATGAGCTCACGCGCCTTGTTTTCGACCTCGGCCGCTGTCATGGGATTTTGCGGCCGCCCGCGCACGTCGATCACATGTTCCACGAAGCGCCGCCCTTGAGACAGGATCACTTCAACCGAAGCCTGGTAGCGGCGCAGTGATCGGGTCATTTCTTCATCGGCCACGAGTTCGACGCGGGCTCTGAGATCGAGCACGTTCTGGTCTTGCATCCGGGCATAATCATGGGCCGCTTCGAAGCTCAATTTGCCGTCGAGCAACACGACGGACATAATATATTGAACATTGACATCGGGCATGTGGCGATTGTTGACGGTCCGCGCGCCTCTTTCAGGCAGGCGAACGACGACCTTGGCAACGTCCGCGGCCTTGATGCCGTGCCGGTCAATCAAACGGACCATCGCCTCGACGGCTTCCTGCATCGGCGCGCCGGTGGGAAATTTTTTTATCAAACCGCGGGTGATTTCATAGCGCGTCCCCAGTTCGCTTACGATCTCATTCTTCTCAGGCGGCGGCGATTGCTCGTCGAGAAAGTTGCGGTCTCCTTCGAATACATCGGCGTTGCCGGTGAATCCCGCCTGGACCAGGAGAGCCGCGGTCACGCCATTGCGTCCGCTGATTCCGCCGAAATCAAATGCTTTCTCGATATGTTCGTCATCGCCGATCCAGGCGTTTGAGCCGGACGCCTGCTGCGCGGCGTATGACATTAGGTAGGCTGACTGTTTAGCATCAAGAGCAAGCAGGCTTCCGGCGGCGGCCGCCGCGCCGAATGTTCCCGCTACGCTCGTAGACTTTGTCATAAGAGCTTTGTTGAAACGCGAGGCAATGTCATAGCCGAGGACCACGGCGTTGAGTAAAGCTTTACCGGGTTTCTTTTCGCGCTCCGCCATCGCCCAGGCGGCCGGAACGACAGAGCAGCCTGGATGAAGACGATCGTTGGAGTCGTCGCTCTCATCGGCATGGGCCGAAATGCCGTTGGCGAAGGCTGCCCAAATCGCCGACGTCAGCAGGTTCGAACCCAAGACCGCCGCTTCCTGAATTCCACCCTGGGAGCGGGCGAATTGGATGCCCAATTGCCCGGGCCGGAGCTGTGAACCCGATACAATCGCAGCTAAAGTATCCAAAAGATGATCTTTCGCTCTCTGAACGACGTCGCTGGGCAAAGGCAGGTCTCGAGCCGACAGCATATACTCTACGAGCTGATCAATGATCTTTTTGGCCATGGCTCACCTCATTTAAGTACAACGTTCCGTCGAATATCGAGCGCAGGAATCGTCACGATCGCCCCCGATCGTAGTCGGGGGCAGACGCCAGCGAGCATCCAGAATTCGGGCGGAAAAAATATGGATTCCCCCCGTGGAAGAATGGCCGATCTTCCACGGGGCGAGATTGACGCCGCGAATTGAAGTTACCGGCGATGAGGTTTTGCGTACCGTTGTCCTAATATTTTCCACCGCGGGCATGGCGGCGGAGCATTCAGCGCTTGCGAATAAAGAGCTTGCGCATCAACGCTTCCCATTCGTTGATCTTTTTTTCGAACTCCTCCGGCGTGTATTTAGTTTCGAGGTAGAGTTTTTTGAACTTTTGCTCCAGCGAACCAATATCGTTGCGCGGCGAGCTAAGGCCGCCCTTCATGGCGACCTCCTGGCCGAGTTTTGAGTGGAGATAGTCGAGAAACAAGAGCGCGGCATGGGGATGGGGCGCGTTGAGCACCATCCCTGAGGTGCCGACGCCGGCAATCACGGGGTCCAGCGGTCGCCATTCCACCGGCGCGCCTTTTTTCTTGTGAGTAAAGATGTTGGAATTGAAGATCGTAGGCGATAGGGGCACCTCTCCCGACGCGACCAGGCCGGACAAGGCCGCCCCAGAGATATTTTGAACGTTGATCTCCTGGGCGCTTAGCTTTTCCAGAAATTCACGGCCCATCGATTCAAGAAGAGCGCCCACCCACCGGACGCCGGTGGTGGTGCCGGCGATGGACATCTTGCCCTTCCACTTGGGATCCAGATAATCCTTGATGCTTTTGGGCGCTTCCGTTGCAGGTATGAGGTTGGAATTAAATCCGAGGCTGATGTAGATCTCCCGATTCGTCCAGCCAAACACGCCGGTTTTCCCTTTTATCTTTGCGTTGTCATCGTACGCGCTAAGCTCCGGGGCAAGATACTCTTGAAGCATCTTTTCGCGCAACAAAATCAACATATATTCGGGGCTGGTTTCGATGACATCGGCGAGGTAGCGAGCCGCGGCTACTTCTTCCGTGAGGCGCTTCAGCAGTGCCTTCGAATCGCTGCGCCAGACGTTGGCTTTGACAAAGGGATATTTCTTTTCAAATTCTTGCGACATCGGGCCGGCGACCCACGTATTCGATGTGTAAAAGACGACCTGGCCTTCCTTCTTGGCGCCCTCGATG
>DASWHT010000308.1:0-8228 GCA_036398075.1 Binatia bacterium
GGCGGGGATGATATTTGTTCCAAGTACGCGCGGCATCAGTCATAATCCGCTGGAGTGGACGGACCCCGAAGATATCTGCCTCGGCGCTCAGTTGCTTATGGAAACGATGATACGAGTCGCCAATAACAAACTCTAGCCGAATTGCTCGGGTTCGGGTTTCAGGTTTCGGGTTGCGTGTAGTTAACAGTTTATCAGTTGTAAGAAGCATTCGCAGCGGCATCCCTCGGGCCAAGCCCTTCCGACCGTGGTCAATGGGTCTTGGCGGCCGTTCAATTCGTTCATAGAGAACGAGTCGTTTCAAACGTTTTGAGCGGCTTGAACGATTTGAACGGCTTGAACATGTTGGCGATGCCGACGGAGTTTTAACTGTGAAGCAAAATCGCAAGACGAAGAAAAAGCGCATCCTCACCGCCGCCCAGGTCAAAGCCATCTTCGAGCGTTTCGCCAGAGAGATGTTGCGGCAATACGGTGGTTTAGACCAAGTCGTTTTCATTGGCATCCGAACCCGCGGCCCCTATGTCGCTAAGCGCCTTGCCCAGATCATCAAGAAACGGGAGGGTCGGGAAATTCCAGTGGGCGAAATGGACATCACGCTCTATCGTGACGACTTGAACGCGCTGCTTCCCGGCGGGACCATCGATCACACGCGCATCCCGTTCGATATCGCGAACAAGATCATTGTCCTGTTCGACGACGTGTTGTACACCGGGCGAACCGTGCGCGCCGCGGTGGATCATCTGATCGACCTGGGCCGGCCGCGCATGATTCATCTCGCGGTCATCATCGATCGCGGCGGTAGAGAGCTACCAATCGCCGCCAATTATGTCGGCAAGAAGATTGCCCTCTCTGCCGCCGGAAATGTTCAGGTAAGACTCAAGGAAGTGGACAAAGTCGATGAGGTGTTGGTTGAGTAAGACCCATGCAGGGCTTCACCACGAAGGTACGAAGGACACGAAGAACGAACTCAAGAAAACTAACCACAAAGAGCCTAGCGCGGCTACGCCGCAACCGAAAGAAACAGAGACTTCACCACAGAGACACAGAGTTCGCAGAGTTCGGAGGATTTCTTAATCAAGAATTCGTTACTCCGCGCCCTCTGCGCCTCCGCGGTGAGTTCTCTTCTGGATCGATATAAGCAGAATAACCATTGGAAAATTTGCGCAAGCCGCGAAACTTTTTAGGCATAGCCGTACAAAGAACTCATAGGGCGCGAAGCGCGCAGGATAAAATCTTTGCGTACTTTGCGCTTTTTGCGGTCAAAGCCTATGCGGTGACTGGCGCGGTGTGTCTGAGCGCGGCGGCAAAGGTTGAAGGCACCCTGGTCAACGAAATCTACAAGAAGGTTCAGCCCGATAATCCGCCGGCAGTGCGCATCGGCCATCCCACCGGCAAATTGCAGGTCGAGATCGAGATCGAAAAACAAAACGGCGAGTTGGCATTGACCAAGGCCGCGCTCACTCGCACGGCCCGCTTGCTGATGGACGGCAACGTTTACGTGCGCTAACACGCTGCTGAAAAAGACTCATCTGCTTCGTTGCGCTCGACCGATTTCGCGTCAACGTGCATGCATCGTAGGGGACGGTCGCGACCGTCCCCTACAGATCGATCTTCACGCGCCTCGCATCTGAAATCTTTTTGAGCAGCCTGCAAACAGCTTTTATCGGCAACTAGGGGGCGACTTCATAAATCTGTAACAACCCCTTGACGGCATCAAGCCCTCGTGGTGACTTACATCGCGCGGGCTTTTTCTTTTTCAACTTGCCGGCGGATTTATGCAGCGCTTTGCACTCATGGCGATTTCCACGGTTTTCTGGCCGCTGGCCGAGGACCCGGTCGTGCTCACGTCGTTTGCCAAGGAACTCCTTAAAACCTACAAATCGAGAACCTCAGGTGAATCGAGGAGCAGTTAAAATGTTTCGAGATTTCCCGTTGGAGCTGAGGCTCTCGAAGCATGAGAACCGCTTTTCCCCGATCCGACAGATATAAGCCGCGCTAACGTTAGACCCGTTCTTCAATGGGAACTTGGCGGCGCAGCAACAGTGTCATCACGTCCGAGCCGCCGCTGTGAGCTTCGACGAAACGGCGCAACGCCGCCATTTCGCCGGGAGTAAAATGGCGGGCGCACTGTTTAAGCAAGCGATCTTTGGTGGGCGCTTCCGGCGCCGCGTAGGAGATGTTGTGATTCACGTATGAGGGCTCGGTGGCGGTTACGCCGCGCGCGTCGACCTGACCGGCGGCGTCGCGCCACAGCGCGATGAAGAGATCGATTTGCGCGTCGCTCAACGCTTGGCCGCTATCCCAGCGAAAGCGCAATTTTAGCTCCTTACGAAGCTCGCGCTCCTGAATTTCGACAGCCACCACCGGCTCGCCAAAACGCGCCTCGATGCATTCGAATCTGAGCGGCTCGCCGACGCTCCGGCGCGAGCGGCGCAGGAGATATTCCCGATGGCCATTTGTCACTTTGAGATACCCAACCGCCATCGGATCGGCGGCCGATCCTGCGGGAAAATATAGTTCGCCGAGGGCTTTCAGCGCTTCCAATCCGTGCCCCGCGTGCCGGTTCATAAACACGCGCCAGTCATCGGCGGGGTTTTCTCGCGCAGCGCCGGCGACGACAAAATAATTTGGCGCTTTGTCAAAAACGGTGACGTGATGCAGTGCGCCGCAGTTGCGGCAAAGGATGAATTTGCGGTTATCCATAGCGCCGCTCCGTCGCCACGGCGGTCTTCGCGCCATTCTTGCGCGAGGGAAATTTCATTTTGACCGTAGTGCCGACGCCAGGTTCACTCTCGATTTCCAATGTCCCGCCGAGCAATCCGGCCAGCCGGCTCGCCACGGTTAGCCCCAACCCTAAGCCCGTGCACGCCCGCACCAGGGCGCCTTCGACCTGTTGAAACGGTTCGAAAACCGACGCCAGTCTGCTCTTCTCGATACCAACGCCGGTATCGGCCACCACCAGTTCAACCCCGGCCGGGTCGGCGCTGGGGCGCGCCGTTACTCTCAGGGACCCCTTGTCGGTAAACTTGACGGCGTTATTGAAGACATTCTGAAAAATCCGTTCGACCTTCAAGCGGTCGCTGGCGATGACCACCGCAGTCTCCGGCATCTCGGTGCTGAGCGTGAGTTTCTTCTCGCTGATCACTCCTTCATGGCGCTGGATCGCCTCCCGGACGATGCTTCTGACATCGAATTCATCGCTGACATCCTCCGTATCTCCGGCGTTGAGTGAAGTCATCCACAAGACATTGTCAATCAGCTCTAGTAATTCCTCGGAGTTGCGGTAGACGGTTTCCAGGACTTTCTGTTGCTCGTCGGTGAGCCTGCCGAGGACTTGATTGAGCAAAAGATGGACGAAACCGACAATGACACTCAGAGGCGTTCTCAGTTCGTGAGAAACCGTCGATATGAAGTCGGATCTAACCTTTTTGAGTCTCGTCCGGGAACGCCGCCGCTCCAGGCCACGCTCGACGAGGGAAAGGATGTGATGGACATCGAAGGGTTTTGCAATGTAGTCGAAGGCGCCGAGCCGCAGCCCCTCGATGGCGGTGTCAAGAGAACCATAACCCGTGATGATGATCGCCTCGATGTCCGGGTCACGCTGCTTGATTTTTTCCAGGACGTTGATGCCGGTCATACCGGGCATCTTCAAGTCTAGCGTGACCAGTTCCACCGGAAATTTCTCGAGCATTTCCACGGCTTGGGCTCCGCGTTCGGCGACATGCACGTTGTAAATCGGGTTGAGAATCATCTTGAGCGACTCTCGCGGCCCGATCTCGTCATCGACGATCAAGATATGCGGTCTATTGTCGTCCATTTGCTTGCTATGCCCCAGCAACGCCTATGCCACCAAACCTTGATTTCTAAGACTCTAAATTATAACAAATTTTTGCTTGAGGGAAGGGAGCGAAGCGGGCCCGTTGGGACAATTTTGTGACTTCACTCGTCACCGGCCTCAAACCGGCAAGTTCGCCCCTCGCCGGCACTCTGCTAGTTGGAAAGTTTTTGCACGTCCCGCAGCTGGCCAGTTTCGGTGATTTTGAGCTTTTCGATGCGGTATTTGAGTATTCGCCTGCTGGTCCCGAGCAGCATCGCGGCCTTGGTCTGGTTGAAGCCCGTTCTCTGCAGCGCCTTCACGATCAATTCCCGCTCGAACTCATCCACTGCGTCGCCCAGGGCGCGCTCTCCGCTCAATACATCTTCCTTGACGACCGCCGTTTGGTCGCTGGCGCGCATGCTCGCCGGCAGGTCGCGCAGGGCTACCGTATCGTGGGGGGTAAGAATAGTCACACGCTCGATCAGATTTTCAAGCTCGCGGACATTTCCCGGCCAGGCGTAAGAATAACAGAAATCGACGACCTCGGGGGACAACGTCTTGGCAGCGATGGAATGCTCCTGCGCTTTCAGCCTGAGAAAATGGTCCAGCAGCAGCGAGATATCATCGCGTCGCTCCCGCAACGGCGGCAGGAACAGCGAAACGACGTTCAACCGGTAGAAGAGATCAGGGCGAAACTCCCCCGCTTTGGCCAAGGATTCCAGGTCCCTGTTGCTGGCGGCGATGACGCGCACGTCGACTTTGATTTCATCGGTGCCGCCGAGCCGCGTAAAGGTCTCTTGTTCAACCGCGCGCAATAACTTGGACTGAGTGCCCAGGTCGAGCTCGCCGATTTCATCGAGGAAAATTGTTCCACTATGCGCCAGCTCGAAGCGGCCGACTTTCTTTTGCGCCGCGTTGGTAAACGCTCCCTTCTCGTAACCAAACAGCTCGCTTTCGATTAGCGTGTCGGGCAAAGCGGCGCAATTGACCACCACGAACGGCTTGGAGCGGCGGTCACTGTTGTAATGAATCGCCCTTGCGATCAGTTCTTTACCCGTGCCGCTTTCGCCGGTTATGAGCACGGTGCTCTTTTTCGCCGCCACCATGCTGACCGCCTTGAACACGTCGATGATCTTCGATGATTTTCCGATAACGTGCTCGACGCCGTACTTGCGCCCTACTTCTTCTTTCAGGCGCTCGACTTCCCGCGACAATACGATTTTTTCCATGGCGCGCTCGACGTGTATACGCAGTTCTTCGACGTCAAAGGGTTTGGTCACATAACCGTACGCGCCCGCGCCTTTGGCGGTAAAGGCAGGGCGGGCCGTGTTCAGGGCGGAAAGCATGATGATCTGGCAGTCCGGCTGAACCGATCTCAGCTGCTTCAGCACCTCGAGACCATCGGTTCCCGGCATCACGATATCCAGCAGCACCACGTCGGGACGCTCATCCGTGGCTTTCTGAATTGCGTCAGCAGCGGACGTCGCCTCGATGACCCGGAACGCCTTGTTGAAAACGGCCTGCAGCGATAGACGCACCCCGGCCTCGTCATCGACCACCAGCATCACCGGCTGGTTCATATCGCGTTTTTTTTCGTTCCTAGACAACCGGAAACTCCATCGTCACGACTTCACGATCACCCTCAGTCTGATCCATGCCGAATCGTCCGCCGCTGCGTTCAACGATCTCCCGCGCCAGCATGATGCGCAGCGGTATGATGTTTTCCGTCTCCGGACCTGAGGCATCGCTGAGATAATTGGCCAAGGACCGAATCCGCTCGCCTTCCCGGAGATACGATATGGTAAGAGAGCCCCGCTTGCCCAGTGCCAGCTCTATCTCGCTGCCCATCTGGGTCTGGGACAAAACCGCGAGCATGGTGTTCTTAAGCGCATACTGCAACTGGGCGCCGTCGGCCATGATTCTAACGCCCTGACCGTTTCCTTTCCACCCCACGCGGACCTGGCGCTTGGCGCAGTCGTCGTGGATCGCTTTTAATGTCGAATGCAAATATTCTTTGAGTGCGACGCTATTCTTGCGCGGCTGATCGAAGCCGGCGAATTCGGTCATCACCTTCAATAGTTCGTCCATGCGCTCGATGTCGCCGTCAACCACGTCTTGGAAACGGGCCCTGAAGCTTGCGTCGTCGTAACGCTCGGCCAACAGCTGCGCGAAGGTCTTGATCGTGACCATCGGGTTCTTCAGCTCATGGGCCAGCTCGTGAACTAACAAACGGAGACCCGGGGCGCCTCCCGCACCGCCCTTCGACACGCCGGCTTCAAGGGAATCGGCGATGGCGATCAATGAACTCTGGGGCACGGCGGTTTTTTCCGCGCCGTTCAACGTGGACTCAACCGTCGCGCCGGATTCGCTTAAACCCGCCGCATCACTCAGCGCGGCGACATCAAAAACCAGATCGGCCGCGTCAATACGCGCTTTGCCGTGAATCGCCAATGTCCGGGCGATGACCACGTCAATTTCGTTGACGTTGCCAAACCAAAGATAATCACAAAGCCGGTCCACCGCCGCAGTCGTAAACCGGATCTTGTCCAACCCTAGGCCCGCTGCGTGTGCTGCGGCGAACCAGCGCGCCAACGCGGGAATATCGGCGCGCCGCTCGCGCAGCGGCGCCAACGGCAGCGTGAGCGTCGCCACCTTGTAATACAGCCGGTCCAAAAAATCGCCGCGGTAGACCCGCTCCAACAAATCCGCGTTGGCGGTCGCAAGCAGCCGCCCGTGGGATCCTTCAACCTCGTCGAGAAAATTGAGCAGCATCGACTGTCCGGATAACGACAACCGCTCTAGTCCTTCGATTAAAATGGCTGGCCGCGCGCCGCTTGCCCGCCGCTCCGCGGTTAGTTCGGAGCGCTTTTGCTTTAGATAATCGGCGCCGACCTCCACTCCGTTTAGCGGCAACGCGGCATTGATGTTTGCCGCCCCGCCGAGCAGTGCCCGCGCCGCCCGGTCCTGCCCGCAACCCAGTTCTCCCCAGATCAGAACCGGCAATGAAATTGGCGTGAACCGGCGCGCCAGATGCGCCGTCGGCCGGCTGACAAAGGGGAATTCGAGATATGAGCCTGGCGCCGCGGGCGCTGGAGCGCTAACAGAGGTCCGGTTTAGGAGTCTCTCCACCGCAGCCTTGAGATCATAAGGGGTAAACGGCTTAACCAAACAGCCCAGACGTTCACCGCGGGCGAGAGATTTCGCGACGGCGTTGGACTCAGCCATAAACAGCACCGCCAACTTGCCCCGCACCGCCAAGCGCGCCAACTCCGCTGTCCATGCCACATGGCCGGCGCCGGCAATCACCAGATCCACGCCTGCGGCGCCATCCGTCAATGAGAAGCTCTCCGGCGCGCTATCGCACCGAATGAGCTCGTAATCCCCCGCCAAGAGCAGGGCGACGGTTTCTCTCACCGCCTGCGATAAATCGATCAACAGAATGCGTTTCATGACGCTCTCACGGTGTCTTCAACGGCGGCATGAGCCGGCTTTTCAAGCGGCAAATTCACGAAAAAAGAGGTCCCTTCTTTGATCTTGCTCCGCACCAGCATACGCCCGCCATGCTCTTGAATGATCTGGTGCGAAATCGACAGACCGAGACCGCTGCCGCCGTCCTTGTTGGTAAAAAAAGGATCGAAAATACGCTCCAGGTTTTCTTCCGGGATGCCGATACCGGTATCGCGAACCTCCACCTGAACACATGGGCGGGACGCATTGCCATCGTCATCCGCGCTGACACGGGTCGCGATAACGAGCGAACCGCCGTCGCGCATGGCTTGGATGGCGTTCAGAATGAGGTTCATAAATACCTGCTTCAGCTGTTCTCTGTCAATCCATACCTTCGGCATATCGGCGCTGAATTCTCGGGCGATTTTGACGTCCTTATCCTTGGCCTGGGATTCGAGAATGCGCGCGACGCTATCGACAACGTCGTTCAGATTTTCCTCGGCGATATTCGGACGGGACGGTCGGGCAAAATTCAGGAGATCGTTGATCAGACCACAGATGCGGTCCACTTCCTTCAAAGCGAGTCCCTGAAAGACCTGGCGGAACTCGGGGTCGTCGTAGCGCTCCGGCAAGAGCTGGGTGAAAGTGCGAATGGCCACCAGGGGATTGCGGATTTCGTGGGCCAGGCCCGCGGTAAGCAATCCCAGCGATGACAGGCGGTCGGCGCGGCGCAGGGTCAATTGGGATTGCTTCAGATTCTCGTAGAGACGGGCGTTCTCGATGGCGACGGCCGCCTGATTCGCCAATGTCGAGAGAAACTCCAAATCTCCGGTGGAGTAGATTTGCCGGTCCACTTTGTATCCAAGATTCAAAATGCCCGCCAATTTATCCTTCGACACGATGGGGACGCTGACCTCCGCGCCGAGTTGCCCCATTCTTTGCGCCGCCGCCGATTTCCCGTTCCCCG
>DASWHT010000309.1:0-6122 GCA_036398075.1 Binatia bacterium
GCAACGCGCCGGTTGCGCCATGTTGGGAAACCAGATTGCGCGGTACCCTGCGGTTGCTGACCGAGGCGATCTCCTGCCCTTCGGCGAGCGGCGCGGAGATGGATTTGGGCGGGTCGATTCTCACAGTCCTATTATCGGCACCTTGGGGTGAACTGTTTACCCCCCGAAGGCGATAATTTTGGTTGGATTCCGGCGCCTTACATCAGCTTTTCAGTCCGGTTTTGGGCCCCGCCTTTTACCATCACGCGGTTGCCGTCGCGGCTGATGTCGAGATCGCAGGGGGCGCTAAAGAAAATCATCGTGCGCGGGTGCTCATAGACGGTAGTCTTGTGCGGAATTTCCTCGACGTAAATGTCGAAGATCGTGCCTGCGGGCAGGTTGACGGTTTTCGTATGCATGAGGTCGCCTTCGAAGATAACCTCGATCCAGGAGCGGTTCTCCGAGACGGCGAGAATGATCCCGGCAGCGTTTTTAATCGTCGCGATCGGTTCTTCACCGCCAGCGTGACTCATATTACTATAGTTTCAGGTCTACGCAGCTTGCCCAAATTTTCTGGTGCCCCGACCCTGACTTGTTCAATTGACAAAACAATACGGTCTCACCACGAAGACACGAAGAACACGAAGGATTCGGATATTTATTCTCTTAAACTTCGTGAACTTCGTGCCTTCGTGGTGAGTTCCCTCATCTTTAGCCCTTTGCGGTTAAATCATTTAACTGGCCAACAGTGTCTGCGCGTCACGGATCGTCTTGCCGGATGACGTGCGCGGCAGCGACTCGCGTATGACAAATTGGTCGGGCACTTTGAAGTTAGCCAGATTGGCGCGCAGAAAAGTCAGCAGTGCTTTCTCAGCGACACTGACGCCCGGCCGCGGCACGATGGCGGCGCCGATCACTTGACCGCGTTTCGGATCGGGGATCGCGAAAACGATCGTCTCCTGCACGCCGGGATAAGTGTATATCAGATTTTCCACCTCCGCCGGATAGACGTTGAGGCCGCCGGTGATGATCATGTCGTCACACCGCCCCAGGTGATAATAATAGCCGTCGGCTTCCACCTTGCCGACATCCCCGGTATAGAGCCATTCGTCGTGGATGCGCTCCGCGGTGGCCGCGGACTTGCGAAAGTATCCCTTCATCACGTGCGCGCCGCGAGTGATGATCTCGCCTGGCTCGCCCACGGGAACTTCGTTGCCATTCTCGTCGACGATCCTCACCTCTACGCCGGGAACCGCCCGTCCAATGCTGCCCATCTTGGTCACCGCCCGCTCGGGTTCAACCAGCGTGATCAGCGGCGAAGTCTCGGTAAGCCCGTACCCCTGGATGACTTTGATATGGGGCTGCGCCTGTTTGAAAGCTTGCAGCAGCGGCAGCGGCACGCTGGTGCCCATCATAGCCGCGATTTTGACGCTGCTGGTATCGTAGTCGGCGAGATTTTTTACGCCCAGCATCAATTGAAAAATAATCGGCACGCCTTCGAAAACCGTCACATGGTGTTTCTGAATCCCCTCCAGCAGCGTGACGGGGTTGAACTGATCGAAGATCACCAGCGTATAGCCCTTTTCGGCGACTTCGTTGCACACAATGGGCCCGACGATGTGCGACATGGGCAGAATGCAGCCGCGCATGGTATCGGAATCGGTGACACCCATCTCGCCCATCACCGCCGGGTATCGCGTCAGGTTGTGATAGCTCAAGACCACGCCCTTGGGCTCGCCGGTGGTGCCCGAGGTGTAAAGAATCAGCGCGTCGTCGCCCGGCTTCAGCTTCGGTAGACTTAAGGATGTCGCCGGCGCCGCAAATTTTGCCTCGAAGCTCCGTTCACCGTCACCGCCGACGATCCACAGGGGGACCCGCGCCATCGCTTTGAACACTTCCTCGACTTCGGGGAATAACTGGCTATGCACTACCAGAAGTTTGAGATCGGCATCCGTCAAGACGCTTTGCAACTCGATCCCTTTGAGCCGCGCATCGAGGATGACGGTGACGGCGCCGATCTTTTGCGTGGCGAAGTAGGTGAGGGGAATTGCAGTGGAGTTCGGCAAGAGGACGCCCACCCGATCGCCTTGGCGGATGCCCTCCTGTTGCAGATGGCCGGCCAATGCGTGCACGCGTTGATTGAGCGCGGCAAAAGTTAGCTCTTCTTCCTTGGCGATGATCGCCGTCTTGTTCGGCTTGCGCTCAGCCGTCTTGTCTAACAACTCCGCCGCGTAAAAGCCTACTGAATGGGTATCGTTTGCCATAGCGCAAATGCCCTTTGAAATGGTTTATACCAGCGCGAAAGTTGCGCCAGCTCGCCGCGTTTGAGTTTCAATTTTCCCTGCTGAGTGGCGAGAAACGGATCGATGCGCGCGCGAAATACCGCTTCCCACCACTCGGCTTTGCCGCTGATCATGAATTCGCCGCCAGCGCTCGGCAGAAGCTCGGTGATCTCACCATTCAAATATCGCACCGTCCAGGCGTCATCAGTCTCTTCGAGATGGAGCGTCAACGACGTCGTGAGCGCCGTGTCGGCGCCATGGGCGCGAAATTGGGAATCTTGATTCGCCGAGTCGACCAGCGCCTGCATATGCTCCTTGGAGAATAATGCGAAACGCTCACCCGAAGCCGTCGCGGCGGGTTGTTCCGGCCTTGCAATTGTCGATGCCGCGCTGGCAATTTCCGCTTTCTCTCTAAAAAATTGACACTGCACCGCTTCTTCCAGCAAATCGGTGTAGAGGAACGCCTCCTGGAAATTCTTGCCGATGGCGACCGTGCCGTGACCCTTGATGATCACAACTGGATTGTACTTGAGTGCCTCCACTACTTCTTCGGGTTTGGTCACCGTCGGCGTGTCCTGCGCAACGACGGACACCTTGCCGATGGTATATTTTTCTTCGTAACTCACGGGCGCGAAGCTGTCGTGGGTGAGAGAAAACGCCAGCACCATCGGCGGGTGGACATGGACGATCGCCTGGGCATCCGTGCCGGCGTAAACCGCCAAGTGCATCGGTGTCTCGCTCGACGCGCGCCGGCCCTTCAGCGCCGGTTTGCCGTCCGATTTCAGCCTGACCAAATCTTTTGGCGCGAGAAAACCCAATGGCGCGTGCTGCCCGGTGATCAGAAAATCTTTCTTACCGACGCGGCAACTCAAGTTACCGCCCCAGCCGCTGATGAGCCGCCGCTCGAAGAGCAGCTTGCCCCAGCGAATCATTTCGCTTTCCGGCTTGGCCATTAGTTCGCTGTTCAACGTTCAATGTTCAAAGTTCAAAGTTAGGGATTGTATTCATGCGGTTCATAAAAGATCCGAATACGTTGAACCTTGAACATTAAACTTTGAACCATTAGTACCCTTTGAACAATCCCCAGGGAACTACTTCTTCCTCAACGGCTCGAACCGCAACGCCGGCGGGGCAGATCTTTTTACCCATGAAGGTCGAAACGTCGCGATCAGGCGGCGAATCGCTGCGCTCGTCGCCGTTGAAGAGTTCGATGGGCACACCATGCAGACGCGCTAGCTGTACGGCCAGGAGCGATCCGCAGATCCCTCTCGGCCCTTCTTCGCCCAGGCTACTGTAGAAAAGACAAAGCTTCAGAATCTCCCCCTGGGCGAATAGCGTACCCATCATGTTGTCCGAGATCAAAGTCGTAGGGACGTCGCAGTCGAGCAGTTCGCGCGCGACGACCTGCGCGCCCCAGAGCTGTGGCCGCATCTCGGGCACGAGAACTCTCTCAGCCTGCTCGGCTTTCAACGCGCTGATCAAGAAAGAAATTTGGCTTTTTGGGGGAATCCCGTAAATCAAAATATACTTGCCGTTTGTTTTACTCCTACCGTCATCGGCTTCAACCTTACCCTGATACTTCCGCCGAAAAGATTCCGGCGTGTAGAGATCGTCGAAGCCGACCAGGTGCGTGATCAACGCCGCCGGCGTCATATCGAACGATGGGTAACGAGCGCTAAGCCCGCTTAGCCCTCCGGCCACCAGCGGTTGTCCGTCAAAAATCAGTAACTCATGGGCCGGGCGCTCTTCGATGCGCACGTCGGCACCGCGTTCAAGCGAGCGTGGATCTTGTACCAGAGCGTGGAAAGGCACGCCGTACTCCTTTGCCAGCCGCGCGATGGGGTAGGTGCCAACCTTGTTGATGATGTCGCCATTGCGCGCTGTACGATCGGCGCCTACGATCACGCCGTTGACTTCGCCTTTGGCCATCACTTGCGCGATCGCGCAATCGGGGATCGACGATACTGGCACGCCCGCTTGCGCGAGTTCCCACGCGGTCAAGCGCGTGCCTTGTAAGTAAGGCCGCGTCTCGGTGGCGATCACGCTGAATTCTTTCCCGAGCTCTTTGCAGTGCCGCGCCACCGCGACCAATTCGCCGCTCACGTTGCAGTGCGTCAGCACGCGCGCCGGGTGTGGTAAGATTGCGGCTGCGCGCTTGGCCCGCGCGTGGCGACCGCGCACGATCTGCTGGGCCAACTCGCGGGCCTGGCGCGCGATGGTTTCGCCGGCGCCGGCCTCGTGGGGCAACTTCTTACACCATTGTTCGAAGTAAGAACCCAGGCCCCGGAAATCGAAAGTTGGCCGGGCCGCGCAAAACTGCTCCGTCATCTGGGACAGGCTCCGGCTGAGCGGCGCGGCGTCCACGCCAGGGTAATTTTGCGCCACCAAGGCGCCGCTATAAAGAAAGGTCAGCACCTGGCCGAAGGCACGCGTCTTCATGTCGCGCACGGCGTCGAGTGCCTGGGCGACTTCGGTTACATGAATGTACTCGATCTTCTCGGGAACTTGGATTTCGTCGAGAATTTCAAAGCCCCGCCCACGCCACAGAACCGGCTCGAACAGGGGGCTTTGAGCGGCGCTCATGATTGCCTCAGTTAAATTGCCACTGTTAGAGATATTGCAGCGCCTTGCGCGCTACTTCGATGGTTTTCTGCTCCGCTGCGAAAAAGGCCGGATCGCGAAAGCCGAATTTACCATGAAGACATTCATCGGAAACCGCGAGCACCGCGCCGGCTTTCTTGCCGCGCACCTGGGCGACGGTCAGAAACGTCGACGTGACCATATCGATGCTCGAAACATGCTGCTCGTTCAGTTGCCGGATCAATTCCGGCGTCTCTTGAAATAAGGCGTCGGTGGTGAAGATCCAACCGAGATGGCAGCGTACGCCGAGACTCTCCGCCGCCTGTTTCAAGGCGTTGACAATATCGGGGTGAGCCAGGGTCGAGAAGTTTTCCGCGACGTAATAACGCGACGTACCATCGCCGCGCAGCGCGCCGGTGACGATTACCAGATCGCCGATTTCAACGTGCTCTTGCAACGAACCGCAGCTGCCGACGCGAATCAGCGACTCTGCTCCGGCGCCGCATAGAATCTCCGTGGTGATTGCCGTGTCGGGAGCGTAGCGGCCGCCGTTGCCGACCGTTACCCGTTTTCCATCCAGGTTCCCGGTGTGCATTTCATAGTCTAAAAACGTGAAGTTCCTTTGCGGATTGTCCACGATTTTCAAAATTAGATCGCTGCGCTCCTTAGGACCGGGAATCAACGCGTAGGGGCCAAGCGAGTCCTGTTTGAGCCCCAGCATATGTAACATTCGCTGCGCTGTAAAATGAGGTTCTTTCAGCATGATTAGAGAGCCTGAACGGCGAACTCGAGCAAGTCTTGGGTTGGCAGGCCGAATTCTTGGCAATCGTTGAAGCTGCGCTGGCAGAGCGCGCTCGAAGTCAGCATTAATTCGGCGCCGCTCCGCTTGGCTTCCTGCAATCGGTCCGCGGCACTCCATTGGGCCAATTCCGGATCGGCCTCGGGGACGCCGCCGCCGCCACCGCAGCACCAGGCCCAGCGGCGGTTTCGTCCCATCTCGACCAGTTTGACGCCAGGAATCGCGCGGATGATCTCGCGCGGGGGATCGTAAACACTGCAGCCCCTGCCGAGGTGGCAAGAGTCATGGTAGGTTACCGTCGTGCTAACCGCTTTAGTGAAGCTCAGGCGACCGGCGCGCAGGAGATTTGCGACATGCTCGACGCCGTGAATGACTTCGGCACCCAACTCCGGCTGCTTGGCATGTTCGCGCCAAGCGCGCAGGCAACTGCCGCAGGCGACGACTATATTTTTGACGCCCGATGCTTTGATCGTCGCAATATT
>DASWHT010000310.1:0-8402 GCA_036398075.1 Binatia bacterium
GAGGCGCATCACGTGCGGGACCATCAGCCCAACGAACCCGATCATGCCGCTCACTGAAACCATGGCGCCGATCATCAACGACGAAGCGACAAAAATCTGGCGCTGAAGCGCGCCGGTTTCGACGCCCAATTGCATTGCCGCTTCCTCGCCCAGCGTGATCAAGTTCAGCGAAAGACCCTTCGCCCACAGCCAGAAAAAGCCGAAAATGATGTACGCCCAGATAAAAGCAACGGTGAGATAAGCGCGGGTCGACAGGCTGCCCATGAGCCAGAAAAGCAGTCCCTGGGCCTGGTAGAAATCCACGATGGAATTCAAAAACATGATGACGGCGGCGATGAACGAATTGAAAATGACGCCGGAGAGCAGCAGGTGATAAGGGTGGAGGCGCCCGTGGAACAATGAGAAGCGGTAAACCAGCATCATGCTTAATAGCGCACCAAGAAACGCCGCCAGCGGCACCCAGGAGATTTCCCCAAGCAGTCCGCCTCCGATCGGCAGGAGCCAGTGGGGGAAAAAGATAAGTCCCAGGACTCCGCCCAAGGAGGCGCCTCCGGACACGCCAAGCATCTGCGGACAGGCTAGCGGATTACCAAGCAAGGCCTGGAGCACAACACCGCAGGCCGCCATGCCGCCGCCGATGGCGACTCCCAGAAGGACACGCGGCAGGCGCGCTCGATAAAGAATTTCCGCGTCCGGATTCGCGGCAAATATATTTTGCAAAGCCTGCGAGAAGTCGAGACGCACCGGCCCGAGCAAAGCGCAACCGAGGATTGAGATAACCAATAGGGCCAGCAGCACACCGTTGACCCAAAGCATTTTGCTACGGTCGAGAACTTTCACAGACACTTCCTTTAGTGACACCGCGTTTGGCTTTCGCGAAGCATTCGGGATGGACGAGGCGGGCGATTTCTTCAAGTCCTTCGCCAATGCGCGGCCCAGGGCGCAGGATTTTGTCCGACTGGTAGGCATAAACCCGCCGCTCCTTCACTGCGGGAATGGACGGGAGATCCGACCAGTTTTTGCCCGATGGTCCCCGCTCCGATCCCATTCCGGCCTCGATGATGACCTGCGGCGCCTTAGCGACAACGTACTCATCAGGTAGATTGAGCCAGGGTTGAGCGGCGTTGCCGGCAATGTTTTTACCGCCGGCCAAAGTAATGAGCTCGTCGATAAAATTTTTTCCTCCGACTGCCACCAGGGGCCGAAGTCCTACCGCCAACAGAATGGAGCGAGGCGGCGCGGGCGCCACGCGTTTCTTCACTATGTCGAACTGCAGGGTAATCTTGCGAACGAGTTTTTCCCCTGCTTGCGGACTTCCCAGCAAACGGGCGATGCTCTTAATGGAATTCAAAATGTCGCTCACACTTGCGAGTGAAATCAAAGTCACTTTAAGACCGAGGCGTTCCATCTCTCTCGCTTTCACCGGGTCGGTGGCGCTGCCGACGCCGATCACGAAGTCCGGCCGTTTTGCGACGATCGCTTCAAGACTGGGACTCATAAAGCCGCCGATCTTGGGAAGCTTCTGCGCTTCGGCGGGATAGTCGCAATAGGTCGTTACGCCGACCAAACGGTCGCCAAAGCCCAGCGCAAATACCGTTTCGGTCACGCTGGGGGCGAGGGAAACGACTCTTTTAGCGCGCGGCGCGGCGGCTGGCTGTGCCAGTACGTCGAGCGCGCACAGAAGGATCAGGCTCGCAACAGACAAACAAACCGTAATGCTTCGCTGAGTAGGATTCATCGCGATCCCAGCGCCAAGATGACTAATACTGAGGTCTCGCTCAATTCTCCAACGGCGCCGAAAATATCGCCGGTCACGCCCCCCAAACGGCGGTGAAAAAAGATCTTGCTCGCCGTAGTGAAGACTGCGACCCAGACCATCATGGCGATGCCGACGCCATGCAAGATCGCCGCGACCAAAAGGAGGGCGATCAAGGTTGCGAAAAGAAAATGTTTGGTGTCCAGGTGATCTATTAAAGTCGAACCCAGTCCCGGTTTTGCTGCGAGTGAGCGATAGCCCAGCAGCACCATCGCCCAACGGCCCAAAACCGGCGCCGCCAGGAGTCCACGCCAACGATCGCCGCCGATGCTCTCGATGGCGTGGATTTTAAAAAACAGCAAAAGGACAATCGCGATCAGACCAAAGGCACCGGTTTGGCTATCATCCATGACGCTGAGAATGCGTTCCCGATCGCCGCCGGCGCCCAGGCCGTCAAAAGTATCTCCGAGTCCGTCCAGGTGAAGGCCGCGTGTCAGCAGAGCTAAGATGGTCACAAGCGCCACGCTCGACAGGCCCGAGCTAGCGAATGGCTTTAGCAGGAAATCGATCACCACTAAGATCAAACCCAAAAATAAGCCGATCACTGGGAAAAAAATCGTCGAGCGTCCGATTTCGTCGGCTGCGCGTTCCGCGCGCTTCGGGCAGGGAAATAGGGTCAGGAACTGAAGCGCCGCGAAAAAAGAATTCACGTAAGTTTTTCCCTCACGCCGGCGGATTCAAAAGTCGCCATTTCGCCCATGATTTTCACCGCTGTTTCGATCAAGCCCATGAGCAAACAAGCGCCGGTTCCCTCGCCGAGGCGCATCGCCAAATCCAAGAGAGGCGCGAGCTTGAGTTCCTCCAGCATTAAGCCGTGGCCTCTTTCCGCGGAAAGGTGCGAGGCGAAGAGAACATCCCGAACATAGGGGCAAAATCGCTGCGCGAGAAGCGCCGCGGCGCCGGAGATAAAACCATCCAGCACCATCGGCATGCGAAACGCCGCCGCGGCTAAAATCACTCCGGTCATGGCGCCGATTTCCAAGCCGCCAACTTTGGCGAGAACGTCTAGGGGATCATTGGCGTCGGGCCGGTTTAGATCGAGCCCTTTTTCGATGGCGGCGATTTTTCTATCCAGAGTCGCGTCGTCGATGCCCGTGCCCCGGCCGACAGCGGCGGCGGGCGCGGCGCCCGTCAAAGCGCAAAGTATGGCCGCGGCGCTGCTGGTATTGCCGATGCCCATGTCACCGGCGCCGAGGAGAAAGATATTTCCGGGGGCAGCTTCTCGGGCGAGCTGAATACCCAACTCTACCGAGCGTTTGGCCTCAGCGTGCGTCATCGCCGGTCCGCGAGCGAAATTTGCCGTGCCGCGGCGCACCTTGTAGTTGCGCAAACCGCGCGGTTCGCCGAATTCGTAGTCGACCCCGACATCTACAATATCCGTGTCGACGCCGTGGTGGCGCGCCATCACGTTGACCGCGGCTCCACCGTTAAGAAAGTTGTGGGTCATCTGGGCTGTGACCTCTTTGGGGTACGCGCTGACCCCTTCCTGCGTAATGCCGTGGTCCGCCGCAAAAACGAACAAAAGTTTGCGCCCAAGTCGCGGCGGGACTTCTCCCTGGATGACGGCAATGCGGCGCGCCAGGTCTTCCAGTTTTCCCAGGCTTCCATGCGGCTTGGTCAGGGATTCCAGGCGCTCCTGCGCGGCGGACTCACTGGAACGATCCAACGGGTTAATATGCTTCAAGGTCTCGCTCAGGGTCATCCAATTTCCTTCTTGACGATCATCGGAACGCCGGCAACCGTTAGGACGACTTCATTCGCCGCTGCGGCGATCTGCTGATTGGCCCAACCCGCCAGGTCGCGAAACTGACGCGCCAGCATATTATCCGGCACGATGCCCCAGCCGACTTCGTTGGTTACCAAAACGACGTGAAAATTCAAACGCGGCAGTATTTCGACCAATTCTTTGACTTTCTCCTCCGCATATTTCCCATCACGCTGGAGCAGTAGGTTGCTAAGCCAAAGGGTCAAGCAGTCCACCAGGGCGCAATCCATTTGACCGCGCCGCGCGAGAAGCGCTTCAGCCAACTCCAAAGACTCTTCGATGGTGGTCCACTCGTTGCCGCGCCTGCTTTTGTGTTCGCCGATACGTCGGGTCATTTCTTCGTCTTTGGGTTCGGCTGTGGCGACGTAGAGGCGTCGGGAACCTAGTGCTGCGGCCCGCAGTTCGGCGTACTTGCTTTTTCCCGAGCGCGCGCCGCCGGTTATTAATATAATCTGCGTGTCCCTCATCACACTATCCGCCGCATGACGCCGGCCATTCTCTTAGCGCCGCAACCAACCGGCGGTTGTCTCTGCGCCGTCGCACCGCGACGCGAAAGTACTCGCGGCCGAGACCGGCAAAGGAATCGCAGGCGCGGACGAGTATCTTCTTGCCCAAGAGAAAAGAGCGGAGCTGCAACGCGTCGCCACGGGTCTTGCCGATCCGGACGAGCAAGAAATTAGCTTGCGACGGCATGGGATGAAATCCACCAAGCGCCGTCAGGTGTTTCGAGATAAACGCCCGCTCCTTCGCCAGCCAGTGGTCTGTCTGGGTTGGGAACCGCGCGTCCTTGAGACACGCCAGCGCCACGTTCAGAGCCGGGGCGTTGACCGACCATGGCTCCTGATAAGCGGCGAGCTGCGCGATTCGGCGCGTTTCGCCGAGAAGATAGCCGAGACGAAGCCCCGGCAAGGCGTAGTACTTGGTTAGGGAACGCAATACGAGCAGATAGGGATTTTGTCGAACCATCGTCTTGATGGATTCACTCTCGACAAAGTCGATGAACGCCTCGTCGACGACAACCAAACTCTTTCTGGCGAAGGCGGCACGAGCGATTGTCTCCATTGCCGTCTTCGGAACCAACTGGCCGGTCACGCTGTTGGGCGTGGCGAGAAAGACGATGTTGCAATCCTTTTCCCATGCCGCCATAAACCTCTCCGTCGAAAACTGAAAGCCTTCGTCAGCGGTGAGGGCAAGATCGCGGATGCTCGCGCCGGCGAGCGCCAGAGCATTGGCGTATTCGGAAAATGCCGGACCGACGACTAACGCTTTGCGCGGTCGCAGAGCCGCGCACAACAGATAGATGAGCTGCGTCGAGCCGTTGCCGACCAGCACTTCCGCAGATTTCACTCCATGGCGCTCGGCTAAGGCCTGTTTGAGTTTTTCTCCGTAAGGATCGGGATAGCGCGGGGCTTCGCCGTAGCTCCTTATGAAAGCTTTACGCGCCGCCGGCGGCGGGCCTAATGGGTTGATGCTGGCGCTGAAATCGATAACCTCGCCGGCTTCGATGCCGGCGCTCCGCGCCCAGCGATCGACATCGCCGCCGTGTTCTCGATCGAGCCGCGGCGCTAGGCGCGCGCCGCCGACAACAGCGCGAAAGTCACGAGCGAGAGAATCACCGTGACCAGACATAACGCGCGTCCCTCCTTCAACATTTCGATTTTAACCGGTGTCAAGTCGTCGCCCATATAAGGCTTATTGATCTCGTTGCCGAAGTAAATGCTTGGACCTCCGAGCCGGATGCCGAAGGCGCCGGCCAGCGCCGCCTCGGGATAGCCGGCGTTGGGGCTCAAGTGGTTGGCGTGATCACGCCATAAGGTGCGTAAGGCGCGTGATGGATCCAGACGCAGCGCCAGCGCCGCGCCAACGATGAACAAAGCGGTCAAACGCGCGGGGACGAAATTTAGCACATCGTCCAGGCGCGCGGCGAACTTGCCAAAGTAAAGGTACCGTTCGGTGCGATAGCCAATCATGGAGTCAAGCGTGCTGGCTGCTTTGTAAGCCATTGCCAACGGCACGCCGCCGAGGAAAAGATAAAAAAGCGGCGCCACGACGCCGTCGCACGTGCTCTCGGCCAAGGATTCCAGGCCGGCGCGCAGCACTTTGTCTTGGTTCAAGCGGGAAGTCTCGCGGCCGACGATATGCGACAATTGCCGGCGCGCCTCGGGCAGGTTTGCCGCGCGCAGCGGCGCTTCGATGAGTTTTACGGCGTCGAGCAATCCGCGCGTTGCCAGGGTTGCAGAAGCCAGCGCGGCGGTGGCGGTGAATGAAAGCCATGGAGGCAGTGAGTTAAACAGAGCAACTAGTCCTAACGTTACCGCTGCTGATAGCGTAACTAAGAACAGCGATAGCGTCATGCCCGTCAGAAAATCGCTGCAGGCGTTGCCGCTTCGCAAAAGCCGTTCGCCATGCGCGATAACTTTGCCCATCAAGACCACGGGATGGGGCAGCCAGCGCGGATCGCCCACGGCGAGATCCAAAAGGAAGGCACCGATCAACAGCGCTGCCGAGGAGTTTAGGAGATATTGCCAGTCCATGGATTTCTTTAGTCGCCAGCGACTATGCCGTTCCAGGTTTCGTCAAAGATCACATCGCGGAGCTGCAGGCGGTGGAGCCAACCGGCGGTTTCGAGCTCCGGCTTGGGCTCGAAGCGCGCCGGGTAACCCACGCACAGATAGCCGACCACGACGATGTGAGACGGGATGCGCAAAATCTCTTTCAAGCGCTGTTCCGAGAGAATGCTGACCCATCCGACGCCCAGACCCTCGGCCCTGGCAGCCAGCCAGAGATTCTGAATCGCGCAGCAAGTGGAATAGACATCGGTCTGGGGGATGAGGCTGCGGCCTAAAACCGCGGGCCCGTGGCGCGTCGGGTCGCAGGTCACACAAATGTTGACCGGCGCTTCTTCGATACCTTCGAGTTTCAGACTAAGATAAAGCTTCTTCCTTTCGCTGGAAAACCGCTCCGCCTCTTCGCTGCGCGCCACGAGAAAGGCGTCCTTGATCAATTTTCTGGTATGAGGCTCTCGGATCACGATAAAATTCCACGGCTGCATAAAACCCACGGAGGGCGCGTGATGCGCGGCCAGCAGAATCCGCTCGAGCGCATCGGCGGGAAACGGCGCGGAAAGAAAGCGGCGCACGTCCCGGCGGGCGAAGATCACCTTGTAAACCGCTTCGCGCTCGGACGGCGAAAAGGTCGTTTGCGCGGACAGATTTTCATTCGTCATGAGAATTGCCTCCGGACGCAGCGCCGTTAGTTATCGTCCCTTGCAGAAGTCCCTTTTTCACGGCGTTGTATGCCGTCATGCCAATCAGCTCGCCCAACTGAGTGTGCTTACCGCAATAGCGCAGAGGATTGCTACCGAGCGAAACCACGGCAATACAATCGGTGCCCGTGCCGGTGGCGATGAGATTCGATGCCGAGCTTTGAATGCCCGCTTCGTAGAGCGCGCGCACCCGCGCTTCCGTGGCGATCTGGATCGCTTCCACCATGGCTTGGTCGGTGAGTCCCGGCTGAACCATCACTATCAAATTGATGGTGTGAAGCGGCGCCGGCGCTCGCCCTTCGACCATGACGGCGGCCGGATCACCGACCGAAAGTGCGTTGCCGCAGCCCACCGTCGCGAAGCACGTGACTTCGGCGACGCCGCTCGACAACGACACTTGCACCAGCTGTGTCATTTCAACTGCAGTCGCCATGGCGACGACTTTACCTTTGAGTCCTAATTCCAAAGTAGCTTGCGCGAGCCACTGCTCAGGCTGGGCGCAAAAAGAGGCATCGTCTCCACGGACATGGCAATTGACGATATGATCCGCGTGGCACATACCGCCGTTCAGAACCGCCCAGCTGAGCACAGGAGCCGGGGAAGCAAAGCTTACCATCAAGGCATCGCGCTCAGCGCGAATCATCAACGGCTCATTCATGGCTAGTCGCTTCGGTCCCGGGTTTAGCCGTTGTGATTCTGCGGCCCTTGACAGCTGGATCGACGATCCAACTCTTGATCAGGTTGATATCCAGCGATTTTCTGAGATGCAGCGCCAGGCGGTCGATGTGCGCTTCGCGTTCGGCAGCGACATGCGCCCACACCGCCTCGGGCGCGAGATCGACCGCGGCGCGGGCGGCTCGGATAAACGAATGGCGAAAGTCATCGTTGTCGAAGAAGCCGTGCACGTAGGTGCCCAGCACACGACCTGATGCGCTCACGACGCCGTCTGGAACGGAGCCGGGAATTCCTTGGCGCACGATATCCGCAAGAGGACGAGATCCCGGCTCATAGAAAGTTTCACCGACATGGATCTCATAGCCCTCGAAGGAACTTTTCGGTGGTACGCCACCGCCGAAAAAATCGCGTCGCAAGGTGCCTTGAACACGCCGCACGGTTTTCTCTCTCCGGAGTATGGTTCGTACCGGTATAAGACCGAGTCCGGTTCGGCTAGCGGGCTCCCCTTGATTCTCGATTCCCTGGGGATCTTCGATAGAAACACCGAGCATCTGAAAGCCGCCACAAATGCCGATGATCGGGACGCCGATGCCATTTAGGCGGCGAAGCTCCTGGACAAAACCGCGATGCTCAAGCCACCCAAGATCGTCAAGCGTTTGCTTAGTGCCGGGCAAGATGAGCAAATCGGCCGCGGCTATTTCACTGGGCCGGTCCAAGTAGGTCAGCGACACCGCCGGCTCCAGAGCCAGGGCGTCGAAGTCGGTAAAGTTCGCCATGTGCGGCAGCGCGATGACGCCGATGCGAAGTGGCCGCGCCGGCCCGATTTTGCGAATTTTCCAACGGCGTGTCGCCGAGTCACGATCTTCCAAGGCGACGCCGTC
>DASWHT010000311.1:0-5725 GCA_036398075.1 Binatia bacterium
TCACTGAATACTGACAACTGAGGTCGATATGGCCATCAAAGAAATCACGCCGCCACAGGCGCAGGAAATTTTGTCAGCCGATTCAAGCGCCGTTTACATCGACGTGCGGACCGAGCGGGAGTTTGCCAACGGCCATCCGCAGGGGGCGGTCAATATTCCGGTAGCCTTCCCCGATCCGGCGCGCGGTATGGTGATGAATCCCGACTTCGTGAAGGTCGTGGAGAGCCATTTTCCCAAGGAGAAAAAGATCATCGTCGGCTGCCAGGCGGGGCCTCGTTCCAATGCCGCGGCGGGATATTTACAACAGGCAGGTTATCAGGACGTAGCCAACGTCATTGGCGGTTTTGGCGGCATGCGCGATCAGATGGGAAATACGGTTGCACCTGGATGGGTGAACTCCGGATTACCGGTGAGCCAGGAAAACGGCGACGGTGTGAGTTATCAGTCGTTGGCGGTAAAGGCAAAGGGATAGTTCGTAGCCTGGATGAAGCGATGCGGAGTCCAGGGAACCCCGGATTCCGCTGACGCTTCATCCGGGCTACATTTAAGAAACCTTTGAGTGCTCCGCTTTTCATTTAGAATCATGTCTGACCGCCTCTACTTCAAACAATTCGAACTGGGTCCGATGCAGAACTACGTCTACCTCATCGGTTCCGGCGAAACTCGCAAAGTCGCGGTGGTCGACGCAGCGTGGCAGATCGACACGATTCTGCGCGTCGCCGCTGAGGACGATGTCGAAATCACCCATGCTCTGGTCACGCACACGCACCCGGACCACGTCGGCGGGCGATTTTCCGGCATCGACATCGAAGGCGTGACCGAGCTTCTCAACAAGTGCAAGGCGAAGGTCGTGGTGCATAAGAGCGAGGCGGAGTTTCTCAAGGGGCTCTCGCCGTCGGACCTGATCAAGACCGAAAGCGGCGACAAGATCGACGTTGGCGGCATGGAAATTCAACTGCTGCATACGCCGGGCCACACGCCGGGCTCGCAGTGTTTTCTGGTCGATGACCGGATTGTTTCCGGTGACACGTTATTTATCGGCGCTTGCGGCAGGGTGGACTTGCCGGGCGGCAATCCGGAACAGCTTTATTACAGTCTGACGCAGAAGCTCATGGCTCTGCCGGACGATACGATTCTTTTTCCCGGCCATAATTATTCAGACCGCCCTGCTTCGACCCTCGGCGAAGAAAAACAAAGCAATCCTTACTTTCAGTTTCACTCGCTCAAGCAATTCCTGGCGGCGATGGGATATCGATAATCGCGGAGCGTTTAGCGAATCGCAAATGTAGCCTGGATGAAGTGAAACGAAATCCAGGGAAACCCGGATTCCGCTACCGCTCCATCCGGACTACAGGTACTGATATTCGGCATGCCGAGCGCAGCTCGGCTACGGCTTGCCGACGAACTTGTTCGTCCACAGGAGTCCCTCCTCGGCGGACGGCGTTTTTGATTTGTCTCTAATGATGCCGGCGCCGGCGGAGAAGGCGATCACCTTTTTCCACCCTTCGACGGACATATTTCCCCAACGGGGAATTGCGGGTTTGACAGTATCGAATGATAGATCGAAAACCTTCTGGTCCAATTTCCCCGGATCGGAGAAGCGATGCGCCCTGAGAGCCGACTTGGCCGCCTCCGGCTTGCTATGAAACAGCGCGCCGCCGCGTGAAATCGCCCTTGCCACGGCCATGGCGATTTTGCGATTGTCTTCGACGTAATCGGGCCGCGCCATGAGCACTTCATAAGGGTAATCGGTCAGCTCCGGTACTTCTCCAAGACCGAGCGGAATCAGCACGTAACCCTTGCCGGCGGCTTCCGTTACTTCCGCGGACGGCGGCGACAGCGCGAACGCGTCAACCACGCCGTTCATCAGCGAAGCAGGCAACTGAGGTCCTCCCAGATAGACGAATTTTAGTTTGCCGGGATCGCCGCCGGATTTACCCACGAGAAATTTAAAGATCTGCTCCGATACGGCTCCCGGACTGGTAGCGCCGATGGGGCCAAGCTGCGAGAGCAATTTGAGGCGCGCGTTGAGAGGGCTCTTGCGGGTGAGCTTGAATTTATCGACAAGCTCCTTACGCACCGCTAAGCTGAGGGTCAAATTGCTGTTATGAGCCTGGATTGCGACCAGAGGCGCGCCCTCCACATGGGCCAGCACCAACCCCTCTGATGAAGAGGCGCAAAAGCCAAGGGAACGCCCCACCACAGCGGACTGGCATGGAGAACCGCCGCCCACCACTGTAACTTTGGCGCGCACACCCTCTTGTTCAAAATATTTGAGCTGCTCGGCGACCCACACCGCCGCGAAGGCGAGGTTGGAAACCGCCGTGGCGATGGTTACCTCGGGCATCTCCTTTTGTTGGGCCTTGGCCTGCGAAACCGGGGCGACCAAAAATAACAGCCCCGCCAAGATCAGCGACCTAGAACGAATTGCTCCACGTATCTTCATCTCCAACCTCCTTTCTATCCTTGGACCCGTATGTGTTCCGTTTGTACCTGCCATCTCAAAACCCGCCTTTCCACCGTTCCAGCAATCTTATCCATGATGATCACCATGAACATGAGAATGATAATGCCGACAAATACGTCCGCGGTTCTAAAGATTCCCGCCGACAGCCGGATAAAAAATCCGATCCCCTCCGTGGCGGCGATAAACTCGCCGACTATGGCGCCGATGACCGAGAAAGGAATGCTGGTCCTGATCCCGGTAAAAACATAAGGGGAGATCGCCGGTAGTATGACTCGAAAGGTCAGTTTCAAGCCGCGCACGCGCATGAGCCTGGCAAGGTCGATGTACTCCTGATCCATCTGGCGCATGCCGGTATAGGTGTTAAAGAAATTCAAGAAAAAAGTCAACAAAAATACGACGCCTACTTTGGACCAAATGCCGATGCCCAACCAGACGATAAAGAGCGGCGCGAGCGCCGTTCGCGGGATGCCGTTTAGGGCGATGATAATGGGTTCAAAAATCTCTGCAAGGGAGCGGCTGCGTCCAAACGCGTAGCCGAGCGCGATCCCGGTCACAGCGCCCGAAGGAAACCCGATAAGGATCTCTTGAAACGTAACCCAGGAGTGCTGCAATAGGTCTCCCGACTGGAAACCCGTCAACATGGACGAGAAAATTCGGCTTGGGCTGCTGATCAGAAAGGGCTCTATCCACCGGCCTGAGGCTATTTGCCAGAGCAGCAAAAATCCCCCGACGATGGCCGTGCGGACCAGTGTGACGCCAAAACCGCGCATCGAAACCGCAGACCCAATCCGCGTGGCGTCGGCTTCGTCCGCCGCGCCGACCGTTGACTGTTCTCCACCCGCCGGTTCAGAAGATCGCACCATCGCTAACGCGCTCCGATACGCAGCTCATGGCGGAAAATATTCCACAAGCAGCCGTAGGCTTCGTCGAATCCTTCCTGGCGGTGAATCTCGAAGATATTTCGCGGCCGGGCCATGGGGACTTGGATGATATCTTTGATCTTGCCGGGTCGGTGCGTCATCACCACGACCCGGTCCGCCAGCGCCACCGCCTCCACAAGGTCATGAGTGATAAAAACGATGGTCTGCCGTTTGTGCTCCCAGATTTTCAACAGCTCGTCCTGCAGCACCATCCGCGTCTGCGCGTCCAGCGGGCCGAACGGCTCGTCCATGAGAATCACGGCCGGTTCATAAGCCAACGCTCGCACGATGGAAGCGCGCTTGCTCATTCCGCCCGAGAGCTGCGCGGGGTAGTACTTTTCAAAGCCCGAGAGGCCGGCGAGATTGATGAAATTATGAATCTGGCGTTCCCGCGCTGCTCTCGGGTAGCGTTTGGAATCGAGACCAAAGCCGACATTTTCTTCCACCGTGAGCCAGGGAAACAGCTTGCTTTCCTGCGGAACGTAACCCACCTTCGTATTCAGTCCTCTGACTTCTTCACCCTGGTACAGGATGCGCCCGGATGAAGCCGCGGACAATCCCGCGATGAGCTTCAGAAGGGTCGACTTGCCGCACCCGCTGGGTCCTACCACCGTGACGAACTCTCCGTAAGGAACATCCAGACTGATATCGTCGAGGGCGCGGATCGTCCCTTCGCTCGGAGTGCGAAAGAGCTTGGAAACATGCTCGACCCGGATGACCACGTCGCTGTGGCTGTCGTCGTTCCTTGCCGGAAGTATCGCCGTATCCGCCATTTCCATGGGTACCAGAAGACTTATCGCATGCCGTTTATCAAGGTCAACCAATCTGCTTGAGTAAATTCGCCCTGGCGGCGGTTTATATCATAATCACCAGAGGACTTCCCCCACGGCGAACCCGGACCGTCGAGTTTGCTTTTGATCCGGGCGTTCGGCTAACTTGTGACGCATCGGCAATTATCCATAGGGGGTTAAGTTGAAGATCATCAGCGAGTCGGTCATTAAGAGCAATACCGGAAAAACCTTCGAGGTCAATAAAGGCCAGATCATTCGCGTGATCGGCGAGTCCACCGCGGATTACGTCGTGTTCAATTTGCGCAACGTGGAGGAGCGGTTCGACCAGGCCCGGACAAAAGTCGATCAAGGAAAAATTTACGTGACCACCGGCGACGTGCTCATTTCCAAGTACAACAACGTCATGCAAACCGTCGTAAAGGACACGTACCGCGGCACCCACGACATGGAAAAAGGCATGTGCAGCACCTCGTTCTACAAAAAATGGGGCGCCGAGATATTTAAGATTTACGGCGGTGTATGGAAAAGGCTCGGGAGAAAAAGAGGCGCGGCGCCCACGCATGGCTGTTGGGAGAATCTCGCCAAGGCGCTAAAGTCCTATGGGGTTGCGAAGCAGGATGTTCCCAGTCCCCTCAATATTTTCCAGACGATGGTGATCAACGCCAAGACCGGCGCCATGCGCTATTCGATGACGCGCCCCCGCCCCGGCGGCGACATGATGGATTTGCGCGCCGAGATGGATTGCCTGGTCGGCATCAGCGCCTGTCCGGAAGGGGGGCGGGGGAAAGACTTACGCATAGTAATCTACAAGAATTAGTCGCTAACGCTCCCGTTCAAGTCTTAAGCGTTTCGCCAAGGCGTCAGCCGGCGATCCAAGTACTGAATCAAAGCCAACAGTGCCACGGCCAGCAGCACAATGGTCAATATGGTCGCGAAAAGCGCCGGCGAATTATACGACGCGCTGAAGGTCATGAGCATGGCGCCGAAGCCGACGACGGCGAGGATCAATTCGCTGGTGACCATGCCGAGCACCGCCCGCCCCATGCCGAGCCTGAGCCCCGCCATGATCATTGGCAGCGCCGCCGGTACGATCACTTTCAAGAAAAGATCACTTTCCCGCGCCCCAAAGGATCGCGCCATTTCCGTCAGCGTCGCGTCGACGTTTCGGACACCGGCGGTGGTGTTGATCGCTATAATAACGAAGGCAAAGAGAAAAACGATCCACACCCGCGAGTGCAGTCCCAGGCCGAAGGCGATGACCAAAAACGGGATGAAAGAAATCATCGGCACGGTGAGCAACGCCGTCATGTAGATATCGAGGAACGATTCGAGGCGGCGGTAGCGGCCCATTAATAAACCCAGCGGCACACCGAAAAGCACGGATAAAACGTAACCGAGCGCCATGGCTTGAAGACTTATGGACAGGGCTCGGAATAGCTGCCCGGAAACGAGCAGCTCGAACCAAGCAACGACGACTATTGAAAACGGCGGGAGCAAACGGGTGTTTCCCGTCCGCCCGGCGATCTCCCACAGAAGCGTGAGGGTGA